>JBEBVG010000021.1:0-27175 GCA_040392845.1 Sphingobacterium sp.
TTCATTGCTATTTTTGTATAGCTGCATGAAGAAAAGAAGTATTTCACTTATAATAGGATTGATGTCCGTTGCCCTCCTGGGCGTAATGGCCATGCAATACTATTTCATTCGGGAGACATATCGACAAAAATCAATTTTATTCGACGAGTCTGTCAACACGTCTCTTTCCAAAGTCGCCTCCATCATTGAGAAAAATGAGGTACTGAATTTAGCCCGGACACAACGAAAGATAAACCAGGAAAAGTACGAGGCTGAACAACGCAAGCAAGCCGTATTAGCCGAACAACTTAAAATCCAACATAGAATACAAGCTCTTCGTACACAGCAATATGAATATTATCAAAGTTTCAAAAACGCGGAAGATGAGCTTAAAGTGACTTTTCCAAATCTCATTTATATCGAAAATTGGTTTTACGAAACCTATATAAAGCGGCCGCAATATAAAAGATTTTTGGAGATCAACGTCATCCAGGAACCGATACCGGGTACAACATTATACCGCGAATATGTAGACGTAAGCGCCAGTCAAGCACTTCCTGTGATCCATGCGAAGGACGACTCCGTTCGCTATATCGTTGCAGACATTGACCCTTTTCTAAAGAAAGCTTCAAGGTACACTGTAGCTACCCTCCAACCTCAAGCCAATGCAAAAATAGCTTTTGAACTCAGAGATCTGGAGGAGCAGCTGAATAAATTAAACAAGGAATTCCTAGCCAATAATGCCGATAATATTTTTGATACACTTGCTGTCCTTGGTGGAAAAAAAGCTACTGTCATCGAAGATGTCGCTCTCGGCATAGCCTTGGCAAACAGGCCTCTTCGTGAGCGTGTTGATATTAATTTGATCCATACCTTATTAAAGGAGGAACTACTTTCCCGGGATATTAAGGCACCTTTCAATATTGAGGTTAGGGATAGCCATAAGTTGATTTACCATACTACTAATGTTTCTTCCCTGAACAGCCAGGAACAAGCTACCAGATATACGACAGCATTGTTCAAAGGTGACGTCAGCGAACCAACAGGACGGTTATCTATTTACTTCCCTGACAAAAAAGCAGTGATATTCGACAATATGAGTTATCTAATATTGCCAACCCTGGCACTGTTTGCCCTATTGGTAGGCAGTTTCGCATATACTTTGACTATCATATTTAAACAGAAAAAGATATCGGAGATGAAGACAGATTTCATCAATAATATGACGCATGAATTTAAAACTCCCGTAGCGACCATTATGATAGCCAGTGAGTCATTGCGAGATCCCGAAATAGCTTCCAATGAAAACAGGGTCAACAAATTGGCAAACATCATATATGATGAAAATGTTCGTCTTGGTTCACATATCGAACGCGTACTTAATATCGCACGATTAGAGAAGGAAAATTTAAAGATAGAACGTATCGATGTACAGATCAATCCGTTGATAGAAGGCGTATTGGACAGCATGCAGTTACAGCTGCAAAAAGCGAATGGCTTATTGCATGCTAATCTTAGGGCACAGCATGATCTGGTCATCGGAGACGAATTGCATCTTTCAAACGTATTTTTTAATTTAGTAGACAATGCGATAAAATACAGTCCTAATTCCCCTGAAATTACGGTCACGACATTTAACAATAAGGGAAATATCGTCATATCAGTAGCAGATAAAGGATTAGGGATGACCAAAGATCAACAAGAAAAGATATTTGACCAATTCTATCGGATTCCTACGGGCAATGTACATAATGTCAAAGGGTTCGGGCTCGGATTGAGTTATGTTAATGACATCGTTAAACGCTTAGACGGTATAATTCAAGTTAAAAGCGAAAAAGATAAAGGTACAGTCTTTGAAATCACTTTACCTTTAAAGAAACAGAATTGATAATTAAAACGCGTTCAATCATGCAAAAAATATTACTCGCGGAAGATGATCCTAATCTAGGCGAACTATTAAAAGATTATTTAGAATTAAAAGGTAAATACGAAGTAGTATTATCACAAGATGGTGATCAAGCTCTTGAACAGTTCCGCAAAAACCGCTTCGACCTATGTATCCTTGATGTCATGATGCCCAAAAAGGATGGCTTTTCGCTCGGTAAGGATATCCGTAAGATGGACGATACCGTTCCTATCATTTTTGCTACAGCAAAAGGCATGATGGAAGACAAAACTCAGGCTTTTGAATTGGGGGGAGACGATTATATCACAAAACCATTTCGTGTAGAGGAGCTTTTATTACGCATACAAGCTCTTTTAAAACGTGTTTCTAAGGAAAAGGAAGAAGAGCTTGCAGACAAATTCGAAATCGGCAATTACTTTTTTGACTACACCAGCCAGGTCATTACTTATAAAGGACAACAGCAAAAGCTCTCTACCAAAGAGGCTGAACTTCTGCGTTTACTGTGTTTGAAAAAGAATGACGTATTAACACGTGAAGAAGCCTTGATAAAAATATGGCATGACGATAATTACTTTACAGGCCGGAGCATGGATGTCTTCTTAAGTAAGCTCCGTAAATACCTGAAAGAAGACCCTAGCGTTGAAATCGTCAATGTACATGGTAAAGGGTACAAATTACTGGTGAGCTGACAAGTAGTATATCAGTGGTCAGTAGTCAGTTATTAGTAACTCTCACTGATAACTGACTACTGATAACCGACAACTATCTGATCTTCAAAAGACGCTTCGAAAAATCTTCAATCCTATCGATCGACACCTGTTGCATAACCTGATAGAGATGGGCTTTAAACATATTGATGGTATGATCTCCCCCATGGTTACCTAATGCACCGACACCATACATGAATGGTCTACCCATAAAGTTAAAATCAGATCCAACGGCGCATGCACGAGCTAAATCCACACCGGATCTCATTCCTCCATCCAGCATGATTTTCATTTTGCTTTTATAAGTAGGATTACTGACCAAACGCATTAAGGATTTTATCGATGATTCGCCTGCATCCAACTGTCTTCCCCCATGGTTGGAGACAATGACACCATCTACTCCAAGCCGTATAGCATCATCCATATCTTCTTCGGTAGCGATACCTTTGAGCACTAGTGGCCCTTGCCATATATCCCGTATTGCTTTGATTTTCTCAAAGGTCACTTTGCCCGTAAATGTCCGGTTCATAAATTGACCCAACTGACTTAAATCCATACCTTTTTCCATATAAGGCTTCAATGTCGCGAAAGAAGGTATACCGTGTTGTAAAGTCTTGATGCCCCATGTAGGGCGTATCATGGCCTGCAATACGTTCGCTATATTCATCTTAGGTGGCATAGAAAGCCCACTCTTAATCTCTCTATAGCGCAGACCGAAAGAAGGAACATCAACCAATACAACCAGTACCGGATACTGCGCTTCTTTTAGACGTCGCAAAATATCGTCCCGCAATTTGTCTTCGGTAGGATGATACAGTTGAAACCAAGCTGTACCTTCAGACGCCTCCGCGATACGCTCAATACTTCCGGTTGATACGGTACTGAGGATATAGGGTACGCCTTGCCTGGCTGCAGCTTTAGCCAATATTTCTGGCGAATTGGGCCACATCAAGCCCTGCAGACCTATGGGTGAGATGCCAAAAGGAGCTTGATACCGGATACCAAATATTTCCGTGGACATGTCAATATCGTCGTTCTTTTGCAAATACCTCGGCTTAAGAAAAATGTCATCAAAATCTCGTTCGTTTCGGGATAAATTTAATTCTTCGTTACACCCACCTTCGAGATAGTCGAAGGCAAACTTAGGAATCATACTTTTTGCTTTTCGTCGAAGATCTGCGACTGACGGGTATTTAGGGTTGTAATAAAAAACCTGCTTGCTGGCCATTTTTTATATTAGATTTATGTTATTTTGAAAGCCAAATGTACGTAGTAAGTTTTAAAAATGCATCCTGCGCTGTTATTTCAGGACAAATTATTTATTTCCCTTTTAACTTTAGATTTTTATAACTATCTTTGCATCGCTTATAGGGAAAGGCAGAGGGAATAGACCCGAAGAAGCCTTAGCAACCTGTCTCCGGACAAGGTGCTAAATTCTACTCCGCAAGGGGAAAGATAAGCCGAAGTTTCTAATCCGAGAACCTTCTCTACAGCACCAACATCGTTTAAGATTAAAATTTAATAGGGATAAAAGTATGTTAATTACCAACAACTTAGGTTACCCAAGAGTGGGACCATTCCGCGAGTTAAAGAAGGCTAACGAAGCTTATTGGGCTAAGAAGATCTCGACGGAAGAATTATTACAAGCGGCAAAATCTATCCGTGAAAACAACTGGAAATTGCAAAAAGAACATGGGATCAATTTGATTCCTTCAAACGATTTCTCTTTCTACGACCAGGTACTGGATTTGTCATTAACTGTAGGTGCCATTCCGGCTCGCTATAATTCATTACTGGACAAAATTGACCGTCAGTACAACCTGGATCTGTACTTCGCTATGGCTCGTGGCTTCCAGGAAGGTGGTGTAGATGTGACAGCAATGGAAATGACGAAATGGTTTGACACCAACTATCACTACATCGTTCCAGAATTCACAAAAGATCAGGAGTTCAAATTAACTTCCGAAAAATTCCTGAACGAATTCAATGAAGCGAAAGCATTAGGTATTGACACAAAACCCGTTTTAATCGGCCCGATTACTTACCTTTTGTTGGGTAAAGAGAAAGAAGCTGGCTTTGACCGTATCGATTTGATCGACAGATTATTGCCTGTTTACGAAGAGATATTAGGCAAACTAGCTGCTGCCGGTGCACAGTATGTACAGATCGATGAGCCTTTCCTGGCTTTAGATATTGATGCTAAAGTGAAAACATTGTACCCTGCAGTATTCGAAAAACTAAATGCTGCTGCTAAAGGTAGTAAATTGGTTGTAGCAACTTACTTCGAAGCCCTACGTGACAACGAAGACATCGCAGTTAACTTACCTGTACACGCTTTACACCTGGACTTAGTACGTGGTGAAAACCAATTGGAGACAGTTTTGGCAAAAGTTCCTGCTTCTCTAACTCTTTCTCTGGGTGTGGTAGAAGGACGAAATATTTGGAAGAACGATTACGAAAATTCATTGAACAAAATCAAGCAAGCAGTGGATGCGTTAGGTAAAGACCGTGTGTGGATCGCCCCTTCATCTTCTTTACTACATGTTCCTTTTGATTTGGATAATGAACATAATGAGGAGTCACTTCCTGCTGAAGTCAAAAACTGGCTAGCATTTGCTAAACAAAAGTTAGCGGAAGTAAGAGATCTGGCAACCTTAGCTGATGGTGAAGTGGACGAGGTAACAGCACAACGTTTCGAAGACAACAAAGCTGCTGCCGAAAGCCGTCGTACATCTCCATTAATCCACAAACCTGAAGTTAAAGAACGTGTTAGTAACATTACAGATGAGGATGCAACACGTACTTCTTTATTCGCAGATCGTAAAGCTGCTCAACAAGCTCGTTTCGGCTTACCGGCTTTTGCAACAACAACAATCGGCTCATTCCCACAGACAAAGGATGTCCGCAAGTGGAGAGCCGACTTGAAAAAAGGAGCAATCACCCAAGAGCAATACGACAAGGAAATCGCTGAAGAAACCGAAAGAACAATCCGTCTACAAGAAGAGTTGGATATTGACGTATTGGTACATGGTGAATTCGAACGTAATGACATGGTAGAATACTTCGGTGAGCAGTTGGCAGGTTACGCTTTCTCGCAAAATGGTTGGGTTCAATCTTATGGCTCACGTTGCGTGAAACCTCCGATTATCTACGGCGATGTATACCGCCCCGCTGACATGACTGTACGTTGGTCTGCTTATGCACAATCATTGACCAACCGTCCCGTAAAAGGAATGTTGACGGGCCCTGTGACTATTTTGCAATGGTCTTTTGTACGCAACGACCAACCTCGATCAACAACAACTTACCAAATTGCTTTGGCCATTCTTGACGAAGTTCAGGCTTTGGAAAAAGCAGGTATTAAAATCATTCAGATCGATGAGCCAGCTATCCGCGAAGGTCTTCCGTTACGCAAAGCAGATCAACAAGAGTATCTGAACTGGTCTGTACGTGCTTTCCGTGTCTCTTCCTCCAATGTAGATGATGATACACAAATTCATACACACATGTGTTATTCCGAGTTCAACGATATTATTCGTGATATTGCTGCAATGGATGCCGATGTTATTACAATCGAAACTTCCCGTTCGCAAATGGAATTATTAGATGCATTTGCCGGTGAATTCAAATATCCAAACGATATTGGTCCGGGTGTATACGACATTCACTCTCCTCGTGTGCCTAGCACTGAAGAAATGGTAGAATTGTTGCGTAAAGCAAAAGCGGTAGTTCCTGCTGAACAGCTGTGGGTGAACCCCGATTGTGGCTTGAAAACACGCGCATGGCCAGAAACCAAAGCTGCCTTAGAATCTATGGTAGAAGCTGCTAAAATCTTAAGAGCAGAGTAATTACCGGGATTAGTAATATTAAATAAATAAGCCCGAGGTGATAATCACTTCGGGCTTTGTTTTGTTATCAAAACCAAGCTTATACCGTCCTTCTTCTATTCACAAAGTAATAAATCGGTAAGCCTAACAAAATTAAAATAAATCCAGGCCATGTATAATGAGGCTTGTAGATAATCAACAATACACAAAACAAAGTACCGATCAAGAGATACATAATAGCAGGGATAGGATATAAAAACGTTCGATAAGGCCTCTCCAGTTCCGGCCGTTTCCACCGCTGGTACACTACGCCGAATACCGTAACCATATAGAAGATAACAATAACAAAAGAAACCATATCCAAAAGGTTGCCATACTGCCCGCTTAAACATAATAAAGAAGCCCAGACCCCTTGTAGCCAAAGCGATTGGCCCGGAACATCATGTTTATTATTTGGAATAGCCTGTTTAAAAAAAAGGCCATCTTTGGCCATAGTCTGAAAAACGCGAGCGCCCGACAGTACGATACCGTTTACACAGCCAAATGTCGATGCCATAACCAACAAAGCCATTGCTAAAGTTCCCGCCTGTCCAAGTAATTTCTCAGCTGCCGCCACCGCAACCCTATCATTCGCAGCAAAAGCCATCTCTTCTCTACTTAAAGCTGCTAAATAAATAAAATTGCACATTAAATATAGCAACATGACAAGTGATGTTCCCAAAACCATTGCACGTACCATATCACGTTTGGGATTCTTCATTTCTCCGGAAATAAAAGTTACATTTTCCCAGGCTACACTACTGAATATCGCTCCAACAGCAGCAGCGGCAAGCCCTCCCATTAAAATGCCTCCCGATATTGGAGTCCAGTTACTATTATCCAGATTTTGAAAAGCAGCCCATCCAACCTGCATATTATCCCAAAAGAAATTATGCTTTATCAGAAATGCACCCCCAAAAATTAAAACTACTAAGGCCAATATCTTGGAAACCGTAAAAAAAGACTGTACAAGCTTACCAACTTTTATCCCCTTCGTATTAATAAATGTTAATAATAGAATGATACCTATAGCCACGATCTGTATCCATGTAATCATAAACGTGCCATTCTGGTACAGGGGAGGCGCATCATTCAAACCAGGGAACACATAAGCCGTAAACTTGCCAAAGGCAACCGCTACCGCAGCAATGGTTCCTGTCTGGATAACAGTAAAAAGACTCCAGCCATAGAGAAAGCCGGTCATTTTTCCAAATACTTCGGTAAGATAGACATATTGTCCCCCTGCCCTGGGGTACATACCCGATAACTCCCCATAGCAGATTGCCGCTGCTACAGTCGCTAGCGCAGCAATTACCCATACGGTCAGTACCCAGTAGCCTGAGCCGAGCTGGCGCATCATATCGGAAGAAACAATGAAGATCCCGCTGCCTATCATTGATCCCATCACAATCATTGTTGCATCCCATAAACTAAGTTGTTTTTTCATAAGTTCAGGTTCTAATACCATAAACCTACACAAATAATATGAAAAAACTAGTGAGGTAAATCTTCTTTTTTTAAAAAACAACTCCTATATTCATCGTGTTATACCAATACATGAGAACCTTATTATTCATAGCGCCCATATTCATCTTTGCAAAAATGGTCTATAGCCAGCAAGGTTATCCCACCCCGACGCATACAAAAAATTTATTGTTTTATATCCAACACGATCGTGGGCAAAATACATATATCTATAAGGCAAATCTTACTAAGGCAAATTCCTTTGTGGCAAATAATCCTATTGTAGTATCCCGTCAACTATTTGATGAAAAGGGAGAAGTAAAACCACTGACAAAAATCCAGAAACTGTTTGCGTATGGAATAAAGTCTTCAATGAAAGCTCCCGGTAGCTATCAGGCACATATTGTCTCCCTTCCTGATCAAAAAATCAACATTTCCTTAGATAGCAGTAACGCTCCTGTTGCAGAAACTTGTGTAAATGGCACTAAAATAGTTCTGGAAAGAATTTTTATCAAGCAAACTGAGGGAACAAGTGGTTTAGGCACAAAACTGGATTATATCATCTTCTATGGGAAAGATAAAAAGGGTATGCCTATCAAGGAAACGCTTCGTTTATAAGTAATACGACGAAAGTAGTCAGTGAAAGTCACAAGAAAAAAGCCGATTTCCTTTAAAGGAAATCGGCTTTTTTCTTTGTTAAACGAAAAGAATTAACCTTCCGTAGTTTCCTCAGTGCTTTCAGCACTTTCAGCCGGGGCTTCTGCAGCTTCAGCAACAACCTCTTCTGTTGTTTCTTCTTCAGCAGGAGCTTCTTCTACCGGAGCATTCTTCGCAGCAATTGCTGCCGCTCTTTCTTCCTTTTTCTTTACTTCAGCGGCGAAAGCAGCTTTCTTTGCTTCATCTTTCGCATTCGCTAAACCTGACTTCTTGCCTTCGATTTGAGTCTCTTTTGATTCTGACCATTTCGCAAACAATTCTTCGGCTTTAGCTTCATCAAAAGCACCTTTTTTCACACCACCTTGCAAGTGTTTCTTGTAAAGAACACCTTTATAAGAAAGGATCGCACGTGCAGTATCCGTAGGTTGCGCACCTTTGTTCAACCAATCCAATGCACTGTCGAAATTTAATACGATCGTTGCAGGATTAGTGTTAGGGTTGTAAGAACCTAGACGTTCGATAAATTTACCGTCACGTGGAGCACGTGAATCGGCTACTACGACGTGGTAAAATGGTTTTCCTTTTTTACCGTGTCTTTGCAATCTGATTTTAGTTGCCATGTTTTAATTTATTTATGTATTCAACATATCCCCCGTACTCCGTGTAAGAGGGGACGCAAAGATAGGAATTAAAAAGGAAAAAGAGAAACTTGCCTTTTTACATTTTAATTTTTACTTTCATGAGATGAACAGCGTAGCTCCTCTCAAAATCCTGAAAGCGTCGGCAGGCTCAGGAAAAACCTTCAGCCTCACCCTACATTACCTTTCACTTTTGCTTACAAACGAAAGTAGCTACAGAGAAATCCTGGCTGTTACCTTTACCAATAAAGCTACTGCAGAGATGAAAGAACGCATATTATCCGTATTGCAGGGATTGGCATTAGGTGACGAAAGTGGGAAAATCCAAGCTTTTCGCAATAAACTCATGATGCAGTTTCCCGACTGGTCAACACAACAAATTCAACAGAAAGCACATCGAACCTACCGCAGAATATTGCACGATTATAGCCGTTTCACGGTCAGCACTATTGATGGCTTTTCACAAAAGGTCATCCGTAGCTTTACTTATGAGCTAAACCTTGACGCAGCTTATAAGATCGAAATGAACACCAATAAGGTCAAAACTGACCTTACTGTGATGCTAAACCAACTGCTGGACGACCGACCTGATCTGCTCGATTGGATTATTGATTTCGCGGAGAAAAAAATCAACAACAACGAGAACTGGAATTACCGGCAACAATTAACAAAATTAGCTGGTTTGATTTTCTCTGAAAATTTTCAAGAATTTGATGGCAATCTGGTAACAGCAGATACACACCAAATATTCCATTTGCTTAATAAGGAAACTTTTGAAAAAACTCAATCTTATTTGAACAGCCTCCAGACAGCTATCCAAGCTTTTCAGGAAACATTTCACACCTTACAGGTGAACCCGGAGGACATGAAAGGCAAATCAAAGAACAAACTTATCGCTGCCGGAAAGATTTCGCCCCATGTACATAAATTATCTTTGGCTGACCTACAGAAAACCTTAGACAGATTCCTTGCATTAATCGATAATGAAGAAGCCTTTGCCGACCAGCAAAAAAATATTCGATATGATCTTATTCAAGGCTTTACGCCTATTTTGGTGCGTTTCGAAGAGCTCAGTAATCTTCTGCCTGCATATATAGCGTATCATGCGGTACAAGGCAATCTTTATTATCTCCGGCTGCTCAAAGAAATGAGCGACTTGTTAAGTATATGGCGTAAAGAGAACAGCGCTCAGTTGATTTCAGATTCACAAATACTGTTAAATAAGCTAGGGCTGGATAATAACAACGATCCTACTTTCATCTGGGAGAAGATCGGCAACAGGTATAATTATTTTCTCTTCGATGAGTTTCAGGATACATCACGCATCCAATGGAAAAACTATAGTCCTTTGTTGTTAAATGCATTGAGTAACACACAGGGGAAGCAACACGAACATCTCCTTGTAGGAGATGTCAAGCAGAGTATATATCGTTGGCGAAACGGAGATTGGCGTATCCTGCTGCAACAGGTAGAAGAACAGGTAATCAATACTTTCCATCTCACGACAGACACAAAAGATCTATTCATCGCAAACGACACATTAGACACCAATTATCGAAGCTTACCAAATATTATCCGGTTCAACAATTACCTCTACGAGCAAGTTCCCCGCTTACTGCAGCAAGTGCTCAATGATAAGGTCAAATCCGAAATTTCTGATGCGGGGAAGCTTTGGTGGCATCAGGCACAAAACGACAATATGCTGGTACGTGCATACGCCGACAGTTGCCAAGCCATTCCGGTCGATAAGCAGGAAAACCAAGCCGACCAGGGTGCTATAGAAATTGTATATTTTCCGGTAGAGGATGGGCGATACCGAGCAAACCAAGTAATAGACATTTCCATAGAAAACCTCTGCAAAAAGATCGGTGAATGGATAACATCAGGACAATACGAAGCCAGTCAAATCGGTATTTTAGTGCGGAGCAACGCACAAGCACTCCTCGTTATACAAGAGCTCATGGCTTATAAAGATAAAGCAGGTTTAACCTTCGAGGTTATCTCCGGCGATGCTTTGTCACTGGCGTCCAATGATGCCATTACATTAATTCTCGAAACGTTGAGGGCATTTGTATATACCTCGGACCATCACACCATTCACCATGCACGCATGGCCTATCTCTATCAGCTGATACAGCAGCAACAGGTATTTGAACCTCAGGCATGGTTATTATTTCGGGAAAACGATATTCACAAACTCAGCACATTACTCCCGGAGGAATTAATAGCCAATTGGGAAGAACTGCAAAAACTTCCTTTAGTATATCTTGTGGAAAAACTGATCGGGATATACAACTTCACGACCGTAGATAATCCACATCTTCCCTATCTTCTCACATTCAAAGATAAGATCGACGGCTTTACGGCAGGGGGTGAACGGGGCATCCTACAATTTCTTGAATTTTGGGAAGAAGACGGAAGCAAAGCTGTATTACCTTCCAACGGCAAAATCAATGCGGTGGAGGTCACCACCATTCACAAATCCAAAGGGCTAGCTTATGATGTCGTCATGGTACCTTTCTGCTCATGGAAGATAGACGGCATGATCAACGGGGATTTCTGGATCCATACGGAAGATACGCCTTTTGCCCAACTCGGCAAGATACCGATCAAGTACAATAGTCATCTCGCCAATTCTATTTTCTACAGGCAGTACTACGAGGAGATGTTGTTCAACTACATGGATGCCTTGAACACATTATATGTGGCTACAACACGGGCTGTCCGACATCTCTATATTTCTGCTCCTGCATTCAAGGAAAGCGTTGATAAAAAAAGTGGAACAACGACAGGTATAGAAATCAAGAACGAATATATTGGAGACATACTTTATCAGGTGCTAGATCAGGAAGGTTCACCTTTCCCATTGACAGAAGACTCCCTTTCCATCCATCCGTCCCCACCTTCCCCAGACCTTTCACAGGAGCAATCATCATCAGATGGGCATATTATCGCACTCCATAGCTACCCGACGTCGGACGTTTTGGAACAAGCTTTAAGCAAACCCGGGAAACGACATATCAATGCTATCCTCATGATGGAAGAAGCTTCCCAATATGGGATCCTTGCACATGAAGTTATTGCCGAGGCTCGTTCGGAAGCAGATATTCACCAAATTATTAATCGCTATATCGAGGAGGGAATACTCGCCGAAGAAAACAGGGATATTTTGTTAAAAGAAATACAACAGATATGGCATCATCCCATCATCAACCGATGGTTAACCGGAAGCTATAAAGTCTGGAACGAAGCAGCAATTATTACTGCTGAAGGTAAAACCATTCGACCTGACAAGGTTTTTACCGGGGAATCTGAAACAATCGTACTGGATTTTAAGTTTACCAACGACGATTACGTAGCGCACAAAACTCAGGTCGATCAGTATATGAATACACTGAGAAACCTTGGCTATCATCCGATCAAAGGATACCTATATTACGCCAAATCCAACCAACTTGTAGAAGTCAACGTAGAGCAATCATGAATGAGCCATTTTTAAAATCAGTAGCGGCAGATATTAAAAGCCGGTTTGGACAAGATTTGTCGGACGTCGCTATTATCTTCAACAATAAACGTCCGATTACCTACTTAAAAAAACATTTGGCAGAAGTATATGGGCAAGCTATATGGTCGCCACAATTTTTTACTATTCAAGAATTTTTTAAACAATCTTCACAAGCCGAAGAAACCAGCCAATTGACCCAGTTCTTTTACCTGTATGAACTTCATAACAGACTCCTGGAACAAGAAAATAGCCCGCAGGAAACATTGGAAGAATTCTATCCTATTGCGGAGATTATTTTAAATGACTTTAATCAACTGGATTACGAACTGGTTTCTATCGACCATATTTATATGGAGTTATATGATACCAGCCGGATCGACATGGAATTTCAGCATCTCACCTCGGAACAACAAAACTTTATACGTCAGTTTTGGCAATCTTTTAGCATAGCGGGCTATACAGGCGTACAACTACGCTTTCTGAAGTTATGGAAACGCTTACCTATTCTTTATAAGGCATTTAAGCAAAAATTAGCGGAGCATAAACAAACAAACTTTCCAACAGTTTATCGGAATCTTGCAGAAGGCACAGCCGATAATCCTAACTTTCTCTATGCTTACAAAAAAATCTTATTTGTCGGCTTCAATGCATTAAACAAAGTAGAAGCAACTTTATTCAAAAAATGGCAGGAAGAAGGCCATGCACTGTTCTATTTCGATGCTGATGCCTATTATCTCGAAGACCAACAACAAGAAGCTGGACTATTTATCCGGAAGAATATACAACAAACAGGACTTCGTAATACGCTTGGTGATAATCCCAATATTATCGGCAATCGTACCGATGAAGTCTATATCTATGCCGCAACGGGAAAAGTAAGCCAAACCAAACTCTTGCATGACGTTTTACTAAAGCAAGAAAAAGAAGGCAAATCCTCAGCGATACTACTGGCAGATGAGAGTCTCTTAGTTTCCCTGTTACAAAGCCTACCCGCGATAAAAATCAATATTACTACCGGCTTTCCGCTGACACAGTCCCCAATTTTTGGTATACTGGATTTATGGATGAAGGTACATGAGCAAATTTCACATTTCAAAAAAGACAAAATTCCTTTTCAGCATCTGGAGGCTTTTCTCAATAACCCACTGACTAAGGTAGCTGCTTTTGAAAAGAAAAAGAATCAAGCGAATATCGTCGAACAACAGCTTTTCGAACTTGCCATCGAGGATATAATAATCAGTACATCGGTGCTCCCCCATTTCTTCCAGCGGCTATCTTCCAACGATACTGTTGTCTCGACACTTTTGCATATACTGGACAATCTACTGCTATCAGCGGCGCAAGATAGTCAAATAAAACAGATAGAAGCTAACTTGCTGATTGAAACCAAAAAAGTACTACACCAACTGCAACTTGGTTTTGCACGTATGCCTTCCCTTAGCATATTATTTCAAATAGGATTGATACGAAAAGCAATTACGCCGGTTAACGCGGCCATCGAAGGAGATCCACTGGACGGCCTGCAGATCATGGGGCTATTGGAAAGCCGCTGTTTGAATTTTGATCACGTTTATATTCTAG
Organism: Sphingobacterium sp.; assembly: GCA_040392845.1. Lineage (GTDB taxonomy): Bacteria > Bacteroidota > Bacteroidia > Sphingobacteriales > Sphingobacteriaceae > Sphingobacterium. Next base: position 14,304 of record JBEBVG010000021.1, read on the forward strand.
GAGCTAACGAAGGTATCCTTCCCTCTACATCAGGTACAGCGACATTTCTACCCAACAACCTTCGAAAAGCTTACGGATTACCTGTCCTGGAAAACCAAGATGCTTTGTCGGCCTATTTATTTTACCGCCATTTTCAATACAGTGAGAGCATACACCTCTTTTACAACAGCATTGTTGATGAGAGTAGTACCGGCGAAGAAAGTCGCTTCATCCGACAATTGGAATTTGAAAGCAAACTCCGGTTTACCAAACGGATTCAGCAACAACCTGTTTTTTTCGCTGCTCCTAATGAAGAACTCGCTATCCCAAAAACCGGGGAGATCAGACAAAAAATGTACGATCGGTTTATCAGGCAGGGACGACGGATTTCTGCTACGGCATTAACGACCTATCTGCAGTCGCCTCTACAGTTTTTCCTGAAATATGTCGCCGATATTAAGGAACCGCCGTCTATTTCCCAGGAATTTGAAATGAATAAGTTGGGTACTGTCATTCATAATGTCATGGAAGATATCCTCCGGCCTTACAAAGGCAGAGATGAATTTACCACAACAAAGGTATTACTCGACAAGATCGAAGATGTTGACAAACTTACGCTCACCGAAATAGGTGCCCAATATCATACTGCATTCCAGGCCATGGAAGAACTGAGTAGCTTGCAGCGTATTATGCATAAAATAGCCAGCACTTACGTGAAGATGTATATACAATATGATATCGACAACTACCGCGCTTTTAAGATTATCGAATTAGAAAATGACGAAGATTATACACTGGATTTCCCTATTCAGATTCAAGGCAGCATAGAGACCGTCACACTATTCGGCATTATAGACCGTGTGGATGAAGTATTGATGGATGACGGTGAAGTCAAGACACGTATCGTTGATTATAAGACAGGAGGAGACTCCGTCATCTTTAAAGATATCGGAAAAGTATTTGCAGCAGGTACCGAAAACAAAGCATTGGTACAGACGTTATTCTACGCTTATGTATATGAGCAGGTCACCGGTCGTCGTAACCTCGAACCCCATCTTTATGTAGCCAGACGGATGCGTGAAGAAGGAACGCTCTTCCGCAGTACCAGAGGAGCAGTTATGGAAGGAAATTACCTGATTGAACAAAAAGAAGCTTTCAGCGATTTTCTGAAACTTACATTGGAAGAAATTTTTAATCCAGATATTCCCTTCCGGCACTATCCTGATATGCATGTTTATGAAAATGATCCGTACACCTTGTTCTACCGCTCAGCCATTCACATGTCGGCAGATAGTGATCAGGAATAATCCAATAATGATTTCTTTATTTTTGGTAGCGCTTCATGGCCCTATTCGCACGCCTCTTTGCCGTGTCGATTTTGTAATGAAGCCATTTATCTTTAAAAATCCGGCGCATGGTATCATCGAAATAACGTGTCACAAAAAGATTTCTGGCACCCTTTATCTTCTCTGCCAATGAGTTTGCCAAGGCCCGTACGGAGATCGAATAGCCTTCCGTTTCATATTGAATATAGTGCCACCATCCCGCAGGCATATATAACGTCTCACCCGGGCCAATGACAGCTTCATAGCCTTCAAGATATTTCAAGGCAGGATATTCCTCATGACTACTGGTCTTCAGGTTTGCTATGCTGTGAAAATTATAAGGCAACTTATACATCAGATCCGACTGTTCATTGGGGAAAAGCCAGATACGCTTCTTACCCTGAAACTGAGAGATGAACACATGCGACATATCGATATCGAAGTGATTACGTGTTGCTGAACCTTCTCCGCCGAAAAACATATAGGGCAAAAACTGCAATACTTTACCCCCCGTGACATCATTATAAATAACATCTTTTTTCAGCTCGGGACGTATCTTCATCAGGTTAAACAAAAATAGTCTTAACTCAGTAGGCTCAGCACTGATTTTATCCAGATACTGACCAAAACTCATACGACCAACAGGAGGGCTGGCAGCATGGTTCTGCGACTCTTCTTCCCGGCCATAGACATCAATTTGCTCATTGCCGGCTATTTCTTTAAAATAGTCATAACTCCACTTAGTCCAACACGGGCTGTCCGGGCTAATAAAATCCTGAATAATTACAGGCTGACCTTTATTAAGATAATCGTTCACAAAATCCTTTGGAGCGACCCCCGAAATGCTATCGACAGGTTTCAGTTTCACAAGCTATCTATTTAAAAACTATGAATACAAACTTAAAAAAAAATATTTCTACATTTTAACGTTTATGATGTATTTTCTAAACACTAATTTGTAGAAATATTTTGAAAAGATAAGTGATTTTTATCACTTAAGCAGCATTAATACGACCAAAGATCCTGTTCGTAATCCATTAATGCTTTTTTGATACGTTCTGACTCTAATAAACGGTCAACGTCACCTTGAACATAGTCCCTGATACGCAAATCTTCTGTATTCGATTGCTTGACAATATAGCTAGCAAACATCCTTTTTATGAATACATCATCATAACTCAGACCAGTGGCATCATTATGTCTATTGATGACCTCTTTATTTACCAATATATGTCGGGCTTCGGGAAAATAAATCCAGAATGCCGGTGTCGCTTCAACCTGAAGCGTTGCTATTGCATCCTCTGCAGGAACAGGCGGCTGATTTCCTGTATTATCTGGGTTCGCATTTTCCGGCTGCACAGCAAATGGATCGAAAGATTCAGAACCCGCAGCACCAGCATCCGTCGCAACAGCTGTTTCCACTCCGGCAATCTGTGGCGTAATTAAGGGTGCAATACCGACAATACGAGGTTCAAAAATAGAGCGTTGCTTATCAAAAATCCAATCCTCTTTTATTCTGAATTTAACTACATTTTCTCCACTGAACTGCCGCTTTTCATAATGTGAGCTTATTACTTCATTATTTTCGTTAAACTGCTCTACTAAAACACTATCACCTCCCAGCCGGGCCATCACCTGGTCAATGGAAAGAACATTCTTAAAGCTGTCGCCCGTTGGATCATTTTCTGTAGGTGTAGGATCATAAGCCGTCAGCTCTCCGGCCTGGATCGCATTCACAAGAATATCAATCAGTCTTGCTTTAGGCGAGGCAAATACTTGATTCATTTTCAAACGTAGATCGACTTCCCGCCATACACGTTTGCTAAAAGCAACATCCGTCTGCCGGATGGGTGCATAAGGAATTACCTTACGATTTGCTATATCCGATTTAACGACATATCCATCTACTGGCGGCTCATCCAATTGTACGGGCTGCGTACTATTAGCGAGATTCTCCTGTTGTGCCGAAACAGTCCATGAAAAACCTAAAATAACCGCTGATAATAATATTTTCTTTTTCATAGAATTAGCTTCTATTAATTCGTTACTTGGAATGTTATCGGGTTGAGATTCTGCGCTGTGCCATCAGGTCCTACGCCGACAATATCATAAATCATGACGACCGATCCTGCAGTCAGACCCGATAGTGCCGTTTTCATCTGACCACTAAAATCATTACCCGAAGCTGCATATGGTCCAATAGGATCTACACGTGGCTTGGAAATGTACATGTTGAATTTGGTCACACTAAACTTGGCATCAAAATCAAAGTTATCCAACGAAGCAGATACAACAGTCTGTCCTCTCAATTGGGCAGCGGAAATCCGGCCCCCTTCCTTTCCTGCTACGCGGGCAGTTGGCTTGGGAATACGTTTGACACGAAATTTCGACGTACCTAGATTCTGTACTTTACCATCTATTGTTGCAGTCACCTGTAATGAGACATCCCCTGGCGATGAAACTCGTGCAATATATCTTGCATCACCTCTAGCCGTCAGGTTAACTCCTGCACCTGAAATACGTAGGCTTTCTGCCGGCACACCAGGTGCTGATATAGAAATAGGATTGTCAACACCGATATATAATACATTCATCGCATCTGGAGAAACTACTGCAGAAGGTTTTGCAACCTGGAATGTCATAGGTTCAGTTTCGTATATCTTGACAGTACCATCCGTTTGCTGTACCCGGATAGCACCTTTCCAGGTATGTGTACCCACACCTGGTGTCAGTGTATAAGTACCTTGTCCGTCGATTACCGGAATAGACGAGCCATTTACCGAAATTTCGGGATTAGACTTTGAATCATATGCAGTTAAAAATACTTTAGCGGTATATGGTTGTCCTGCAATGAGGTAAGAGGTAGGCGCAACAGCAACAGCAGCAAATTTATCGAGATTAACTACTGCCTGGTCCATTTTACCAAAAATATGTTTGACTACTGCCGACTCCGCATTTTTCGCATCCGCATTAATTTTTTCCAAAGCCGTAATAGCCGCAGTCAACGGTATACCATCGCCAAAGCTAGCTTCCTCCCAACTTTTTCGTACACCGCCTCTTGGTGCCGGGTCTTCCGCAGCTAATGCAAAATTGACTTCATTATTTGTCAACTTCTTCAACTCAGCAGCTGTGGTATTGATAAGCTCCCGAAGTTTCTTACCTCGCCCCTGGTTGATCATCAACCGTGCAGAGATATCCGTGCTGCTACGGAAAGTTACATCTCCTGTCTCCTCATTTATGCCTCCGCCTTCCTGCGTTAATAGTTGTTCATATTCCCGCAGCCTGTTAGTCAATTCAGTAACTAGTTTTTGTGCCTGTTCTGCTCTATCCAATAAAGGTTTTGCACGCTCGGGATTTTCCTTCATCTTAGTTTCCCGAAAAGCTAAAAACATATTATCAATCCCTGCCTGCGTATTTTGTGTTGAGGTATTTAAACTGTTACCAAGGTTCTTAAAAGCATCCAAAATCGAATCACTTACATTCAATGCTACTAAACCCAGTAGCACCAAATACAGGATGCCGATCATCCGCTGCCTTGGTGTCTCTTTATGTCCTGCCATATTATTCTATGCTCCCTTTAAAAAATCAGATAAAACAACTAGGAACGATTTGGACTCATTGCAGACAACATATTGCCATAAATAGCATTTAACGAAGATAGATTTTTATTAAAAGTGCTAACCTGCTCTTTAAATTGCTGCATATCTGCTGCGGACTCATTAAATGTTTGTAAATCTGCAGCAGCACGTTCAAAAGCATGACTCAATTGGGAAGCTCCTGTCGAGGCTGAATTTAATTTATCGGCAAATTGATTAGTAGCAGCGGCTGTATCTGCTACTGTAGAGATTGCCGCGACTTTATCGCCAAATGCACGCAGACCATCTCCTAAATTCCCGATCAGGTTTTCGTCGATTTTTGCATCTTGCAATAATTTGTCCAATGCTGCAGTGTTGCCTGTCGCCACAGGCTGTGCCTGTACAGCAACACTCTTTTTAGGTAATTCACCTGCAAACTCTTCATCCAACTCCGGATAAACCCTCGTCCAGTCCACTTCTTTCTCTGCCGCCATGAATCCCATAACAAAAAACAGCAGAGCCTCCACCGCTAAGCCAATACCGATCATCCATTCTCCACCCTTAAAGTGTAATATCTTAAACATTAAACCTATAATGACCACCGTAGCACCCCAATTAATCAAGGTATTAATTCCAAAGCCAAACTTCTTTTTCTTTGCCATTTTTTTAAAAATATAATCGTAATTAGTAACTAACTCCTGCAAAATTTGTCACGGACCTGAATCCAATATATGATTTGGATGTATCCTGATACTCATATTGTCTTGTGCCGTTCTGTAAGAAGAAACCGATATCTTTCCATGACCCTCCACGTATCACCTTACGCTTCATCGATAAATCATCTTCTGCTTTTGCATGATAAGTATAGGTCGGGTTCATATCATGTACAAAAGAATACGCCGACTCATCATAGCTGGATTGCGTCCATTCGGCGACATTTCCCGCCATATTGTATAATCCGAAATCATTGGGAAAATAGGAGTATACCGGCGCCGTATAGGCTACGCCATCATCCATATAATTTCCACGACCTGGTTTAAAATTTGCCATTAGACAGCCGCGTGCATTTCTCGCCGTAGGGCCTCCCCAGGGATACTGCATACCTATTTTTCCACCTCGTGCCGCGTATTCCCATTGTGCTTCGGAAGGTAACTGATAATCAAGGCGTGGCTGCTGACGTGTCTTTTGTGCTACATTATTGAACAACTGTGTCCGCCATGCATTAAATGCCTGAGCTTGTCTCCATGTGACTCCCACCACCGGGTATTCGTTATAAGAAGGATGGGAAAAATACCCACGTACCATAGGCTCATTCTGGGCATAGCTGAAATCGGCAAGCCAGACCGTTGTATCCGGATAAACCAAAATAGTATCGCGACGGATAAAGTCGGAACGTCTTTTATTGGGATCTCCCTTATTCTCTACAGCAGCACGCAGATCGTACCATTCATAATGGTAGCGTAACAACCGAACATCTATTTCATTCTTCCCGAAAATCCTATCCTCACCCTGGTAATACATGCTATTCAGCCTCTCGCGCGCCGCATCATCTTTCGTTCTCCAGGGCGAATTCTTACTCACTTTATCCCAGTCAATATACTTTACATCGCCGTTGGCCGACGTCACAAAATAACTATCATCACCTAAAAAGTTATGAATTAAGATCGAATCTCTAACCCAAAACACAAACTGCCTATATTCACTATTCGAGATCTCGGTATCATCCATATAGAATGGAGCAATGGTAACCTGTCGGTTTTGGGCCGTCTGGGAAAATGTAATATCCTCATCCGACTGTCCCATAATGAAGGTTCCACCCGGTATTAAAACCATGCCATAAGGAGTTTTGTTCGTTTTTAGCTTATTCAGCGAAACACCAACTAATTCTCCCGAGTTTCTAGGGCCTTTACAACTGGAGTACAAAAAGACAACTCCAACAAACAGGGCGACACAATAGGCAAAATTGTATTTTTTTAAGTTCATAAATTTCTATCTCGCTATGAAAAACCCTTGTTTTCAAGCTTACCAAAATAAGTTTAAGTATGTAAATGTACAGGATAATATGTTACATTTTAAGACTTCTACAAAAAAAAAGAAAAAAATGTAACAATCCATTGGCATTTAACATCTTTTAACAACCCGCTTTTATTTATTCACCTGTTTGATATAATGTTCTACAGCCATGGTCATACTCGGTGCACTAGGTGTCGGAGCGGGAATATCCAATATCAATCCTTTATCCAACAAGGCCTGTTGTGTACTCGATCCGAAAGCAGCAATCCGCGTATTATTTTGAACGAAATCAGGAAAATTTTCATACAATGACTGTACACTTGAAGGACTGAAAAACACGATAACATCGTAAAATACATCCTTTAAATCTGTAATGTCTGTAATAACGGTACGAAATAATACAACTGGTGTAAAGTTATAGCCATTGTCCTGAAGCCACTTTTGTGTCTCTTCATTAGCGACATCTGAGCAAGGAAACAAGAATTTTTCGTCACTATGTTTTTTGAGCACTTCCTCCAGATCTTTTGCCGTTTGCTTTCCAAAAAAGATCTTACGCTTCCGGTATTGGATATACTTTTGTAAATACAAAGCAATAGCTTCTGAAATACAGAAATATTTCATTTCTGAGGATACTTCAAAACGCATTTCTTCACAAACTCTAAAGAAATGATCGACCGCATTCTTACTTGTAAAAATTATAGCCGAGTAATCTGCAAAATTTACCCGCTCCTTCCTCACATCCTTGGCAGAAACTCCTTCAACATGAATAAAACCCCGGAAATCCAATTTTAAATTGTACTTCGAAGCCAATGCAAAATAGGGTGACTTATCATTTTCAGGTTTAGGTAAAGTAACTAAAATACTTTTTACTTTTTTTGCTCTCGCAACATCAATCTGCATAAATTCTCTCCTTAATTTAATTATTTAGCATCTTCACTAAAATTAAAATTGGTGCTATTTCTAAGCTGCAAAGATAGAGAATTAAATAAAAGATTGAAAACTTTAATTGTCCCAGGAGGGATAGCGCGGCCACAACAAACCTGTATAGAAATAGCGTGAACACAACTATGGAGAACAAAATTAACAGAAATTTAAAATAAGAAGCGGGTACAAAAACAAGTGTTAATAGCACTGGCATAAGGATCAACATACTATTGAAATAAACCAGATATAATATCAACACATACTCCCGAATGATCTTTTCGATCTCAAAAATCAATGCGATGCCTCGTACGAATAAAATCTTCAGCACAAACAATAAAGCCACGATCCCAGATAACTTAAAAAAATTCTTAAGCGTCAGAACGTCTACTGCATAAAAAGAGGAAATGTATACTAATAAAAATAACGCTAAGGAAAAGCTGAACAATACATAAAGAAAGATATAGGGCCACGATGTTATTATATTATCCTCCTTGCTCATATTTTGCAGTACTTGCTTGTCATAATAAGCCAATACGATGTTTCTAAACATGGTCGTAAAAAACAACCTTATCATCGCTATACCCAGGATGAGGGAAAGAAATACCACCACCACCCATACAGGACGCGATGGTTTATAGGGAGCTACCGACTTCACATAGCCTCCTGTATCTGCCTTCCTTAGCGAATCCATAGCATGCATCCAGCGAATAAAATCGTTGCCCTCAACAACAATATGCTTACGGAGGCTGTCCAACATCGGGTTGGCAGCTGAAGCAGTCGGAAAGATATATTGTTTTGAGAGCGAATCCGTTTGTTGTACTGCGATGCTATCCGGCAGGAGGAGGTCCGTTTCTTGCGCGACAACAAAAGATGGCCAACAAAAGAATAAAAAAAGAAGCTTCATCCATCCTCCATTTTTATTAATTTGCACTTGTCTGAATATCTTTTGTAGCATGGCGTACCAAAGGTATGATTTTTTATCGATTCCAACTTTTAATACATATACAAATATGACAAAATCAATAACGCGCTGCTCCTGGTGCGGTGACGATCCGGAATACACGAAATATCACGACGAGGAATGGGGTAAAGAAGTAAAAGATGACCGTACTCTTTTTGAGTTTTTAATACTCGAATCGGCCCAGGCAGGCCTGAGCTGGATAACTATATTAAAAAAAAGAGCGGGTTATAAAAAACTCTTTGCAGACTTCGATGTCCATAAAGTAGCAGCTTTTGACGACGAGCAAATTGATGCTATATGTCTGAATCCTGCTATTGTGCGACATCGTGGCAAAATCGCTGCTGCCGTACAGGCAGCACACATCTTCATCACTATCCAAAAAGAATTTGGTAGTTTTTATCGTTATCTCTATTCCTTTATGCCCGATGGACAACCTATCGTGCAATTCCTGGACAATATGCAACAGGTACCCACTTCCAGTCCTGAGTCGGACGCTATCTCTAAAGATCTGAAAAAGCGTGGTATGAAATTTTTTGGGACAACCATTTGTTATGCTTACATGCAAGCCGTAGGGATGATAAATAACCATCTTGCAACCTGTAGCTTCCGATGATCAAGTACTAAGCTAATTGCCTATGATTTATAATTTCCGATACACATCTGGCAGATTGCGACATTGTCCGTTGTAATCCAGGCCATAACCTACGACAAATTCGGGATCAATTTCAAAACCCACGTACATTACGTTATCGAAGCTATGCTGTAAGCAGTCAGGCTTAAGCAACAGTGTACAAACGCTGATACTCGCGACACCTGATTTTTCCAGGCAATCCATGGTATACTTCAGCGAGTTACCCGTATCGACAATATCTTCTACGATAATGATATGTCTTCCTTTTAAGTCTATGCCTACACCTATCAATTCCCGAATGTGTCCGGCTTCCATTCTATCATACGAAGCAAGCTTCACAAAAGACATTTCACAGGGAATATGTACTTGCTTCATCAAGTCGGCCATAAACATAAAACAACCATTCAGCACACCTATAAAGACAGGATGTTGGTGTTCAAATTTCATGTTGATATCAATACCTATCAATCGAATACGCTTCTGTATCTGATCGTAATCGATAAAGCGCTGAAAGCTAAGACCATCTATCTGAATATTGTCCATTATTCTTTATTTAATAGTTTGTCGAGAATAGATCTTTTTGTCTGCTCATCAGCTTCCATTTCCCGAATGATCTGTTCGTGCTCCTCGATGATACCCTGATCAGCGGTATCTACCGTATCCTGAAACACAGGAGCGGGTGGTCTCAACCGCGGTTGTAAAATCACCTCGTAAAAACCATAATTTTCCGGCACCACCACATTATTCAAGTCACCTACCTTGGACATGATATATCCGTAAGTATTAAAATGTCGTTGTACCCAAGGCTTTAAATGTCCCGTATAGTCAAAAGATGACAAGCCTGTCTTAGGCCGGGGGATTATGCTCGACAAAAACAAGCTTTCTCCCAAGGTAAGTTGTCGGGCGTCCTTGTCGAAATAATAATGTGCGGCCTCCGATACACCATACACGCGTTTACCCCATTCAATGATGTTGAGATAAATTTCCAATAGTCGATCTTTACTGACTTCCCCCGACGCCTCCATCAGCCATACCAAAAGTATCTCCTCAATCTTCCGATCCATGGTTTTTTTTCTATTGAGAAATACATTCTTCACCAACTGCATCGAAATTGTACTCGCTCCCCGTTTAAATTTCCGTTCTTTGAGGTTGGTCGATATCGATAGCTTAAAAGCTTCTTCCTCAAAGCCATTATGCCGGTAGAAAAAAGGATCTTCCGTATTACGTACCGTCGTTTTCAAGACGTAAGGAATTTCCGCCAGCGGCACAAAATTTAGATTTTGCGGACCGACAAGGATGTCTCTGACAAAGGTCGTATCGTCATATGCCGGGTAGAGAAACGGAAAATTCAACGAGTCTACCCGCGCTTTTCCCCATTTGATGATCCGAAGATCCTGGTCATCAATAGACGACCGAAATAGCACGTGGTCCGGGGTATCCAGATCAACCGAAAAATCCAGATCGTAGGCGATATTCCCTTTCACCTCTATTCCTTCCAGCGATTCGAACAATCCTTGTGGTATAGCGTCAAAGAATTCCTGGGCAGCAAACTTTCCGGTATGTACGGCAAGTTCCAATAGTTTTTTTGGAGATCGTGAAAATTTCACGTGGGGTGCTATCCGGAACTTTTCGACAGCTATGGAGGACCCTTCACTCAGGGCAATGTAGTTGCTGGATATGTCAAATCCTCCTTCTGCCTTGATCTGGGGAATAAAAATATCTTCTGAAGACAGTCTACGGTGATTAATCAGCAGGTTATGATATTCCATTTCTCCTTCGATATTGAGAAGATCCTTTGCCCGTCGTTTGATATGGTGTAAATCAAATATCAATTTATCAAAGCTCACCGAAAGACCATACTTATTTTTCAGGAAAGGCAATTCCACACCCTTCTCCTTAGAAGACACCTCAATGCGCAACTGTTGATCGTCTCCATCCACATATCCTTTTAATATCCACTCTGCATCATGATCGTTCAGGAACAAACTGGTTTCGAAGTTTCCTCCATCCATCACCGCACCGGGTATACGAATTTTCTGGACACCATTTTTATCACGATAAGAAACTTCAACATTCTGCATATTTAAATTCCGCGGAATTTTTGAAAAAACTTCTTTTGCCAATTTTTCGGTCCACGTTGCAAAATTTTTCTCTGAAGGTTTCTCTACTAAGGTCGGGTCCTTCTCCTTTTTACGAAAGAGAAAGTCATAGTTACTCGTGGAGTCGGCTTTTACGAACGATACCTTTCCTACTGATACTTCCAGATTTCCAATTTTTATTTCTCCCCATAATAAGGGCAATAAACGGACGCCGACAACGAGGCGCTGTATATCAGCAAGTGTATCACGTTGTTCAGGAACCACAGTCACCTGGTCTAAAAATACGGTCGTCAGACCGTCGAAGCCATATTTAGCAATATGCAAATCGACAAGATAATCTGCTTTTAACTTCTGTTGAACCTTAGCCATCGTACGTTCGAGCATCTCCCCCCTTTTGGAAACACCGATAGCAAACCCTACACCAAGTAGAATGACAAGCATACCCGATACTACGATCAGTGCCTTTTTTTGTTTGGCTGTAATCTTCATACTATCTGAACACTTTTCTCACGCTAAAAGTAGGATAAAAATATTCAAGTGTGGAAGATTTTTTTAAAACATCAAAATGACACGATTATCTGACACAATCCTTAGCTTTGTCTTAATTATTTCCTTTGACGTTTTACTTACGTACAGTCATGATTACAAAAGAACAAATATTACATGCACTGAGCCATGTTGAAGAACCCGATCTAAAAAAAGATCTGGTAACGTTAAACATGATCCAGAATATAGAAATTTATCCCGATAAGATTAAGTTTGATGTCATACTTACCACACCCGCCTGTCCACTGAAAGGGCATATTGAACATGCTTGCCGAAATGCAATCGCCCTTTTTGTGAGTAAGGAGATTGCAGTAGACATCCACATGACGTCCCGTGTCATAGGCGTAGATCAAAATCAGCTAAAGGGCATAAAAAACATTATCCTTGTATCTTCAGGTAAAGGCGGTGTAGGGAAATCTACTGTCGCATCCAACCTCGCCTTAGCCCTTGCAGCGACAGGAGCCAAAACAGGGTTATTAGATGCCGACATCTACGGCCCTTCGCTACCTATCATGTTTGGCTTAGAAGGAGCGAAGCCTGCAGCCACGCAAGGTCCGGATGGTAAAACCCGGATAGAACCTATTGAGAAGTATGGCCTGAAGCTATTGTCTATTGGCTTCTTTACCGATCCCAACCAACCCATACCCTGGCGGGGACCGATGGCAACGTCAGCGATCAAACAACTTTTCAATGATGCCGATTGGGGCGAATTAGACTATATGGTGGTCGATATGCCTCCGGGCACAGGTGATATACATATTACAGTAGCTCAGACATACCCTATCTCGGGAGCAGTTATTGTCTCTACACCACAGCAGG
>JBEBVG010000022.1:0-26829 GCA_040392845.1 Sphingobacterium sp.
TCCTTTTCATATACTTATTAATAATGCAGGCCTGGCCTTCGATGGTGTACGCGGGTCCGATCCCGGTAGTTTAACATACATGGTCAATACCAATCTCGAAGCCTACCTGTTATTATCGGGCTTTTTTGCCGATCAGATGATCAAAGCTGGCATAGAAGGCGATATTATCAATATCGGCTCTATGAGTGCTGAAACACGGGATGGCAAAAGTTCAGGCTATGTAGCCTCCAAATCTGGTATACAGGGTTTTACAGAAGCTTTTCGTAAAGAGGTCAACCCACATAATATCCGTGTATCTCTTATTGAGCCCGGGGCGGTGGGGACGGATATGCAAGAACCTTCGCCTGAAGAACAACGAGAGTTAGAGGAGAAACGGGAGATGCTCAAAGCCGAAGACATTGCTCAGGCCATACATTTTACACTCGAACAGGACAGAAGAATAGCCATCGTCGAAATGCGTATAAAACCTCTTCGGCAGTTTATCTAATTCTTAAGACAAATAGATTTCTTCTTCTATCTCCTTTCTAAGTTTATCCAGGAACAGACGCAATTTCGAGCGAACTAAAGCTTGAAAGGGGCTGGCTAAAAAGCGTCCTATATTACCTCCGGGGGGGGTATAACTGAAGACCAGATCCAACACGGTGATATTGGGTATTACGCCCTTTCTAAGTTCAATTCGACCTGTATGATATAAAAAAGCATCTTCATTGGCCGACCACCCCAAAAATTCATTTGTTCTTTCTTTGACGACAAATAATTCAAACGAACATGATTTACCCATAATTTCTATCGTCAACTCCCAATGTGTTTTTTCAATATCCAACGGCTTTGCACTTTTTAAACCTGGAATATGTTTCTTCAGATTTCTAAAATCCCTAAAGTAGGAAAATACTACTGCCGGAGGCTGTTGGACGACTATTTCATATTTGCAATTGAACTGACCATGATTTTTGTTTATACGTTGTAGCCAGGGTATGAACGGTATTTTGCCTGTCGCCCCGATATACAACAGTATCCCTCCGGATACAAGGCGCCAAGGCTTCCCTGCTTTACTTTTTCCCGACCGGAGCAACCACTGTCCTGCATATAATGCCAACATTCTAAACAGTTCATGCTGCAAATTTTCATTTTTTATCTTCAGCTTTTTTTGTAATTCCATAACCTCTCCTTGTTATTATAATCTATCATGATTCCACGGTCTTCGATTGCATTTTTGAAAACTATCGAATTTTTAGGTACTGACCATGCCCGATCATAATCTTGTTCATTGCAGAAATATCTTCTTAATGAACGCTTAACAACGGCTATAGTTTAACAATATCGAAAAAGGCGTATTTTAACCGAGTAAGTATTTATACAAATAAAATTATATCAGAGTTCATCTTTATCGTATCCTCCTGTACAGTCCATACAGGCGCTGCCGTAGGAGTCGTATTCTCCATAGGCAGCGCCGATCTTACCAAATAAAGTAATGATTCTATCTATTCTTATTTTAGTGTCGTCATCGAGAACGATAAATTCTCCGGCACCTTTTTCTTCGATCAACCTTATTACACGACCCTTTGCTTCAGAAACCCGCCCACTACTATCGAAAAAGAATATTTTACCTGTACTCTTTTTGTTAATTTGTTCTTCTATCACTTCCCGGTATTCCCAGGGAACAGGAAGATAAGAGGTTTCTGACGATAATCGCATTTGATAAATTATTTTGTTGAGAACTTGTAAACACTTGTCGTTTTATATACCTCGCCAGGATTTACTTCTGTAGAAGGGAAAGAAGGTTGATTGGGTGAATCTGGAAAATGTTGAGGCTCCAAACACAAACCTGTCCTAAAACTATCTGTAACACCAGTCTTTAACGTCACCTTATCGGCCATAAAGTTACCGCTATAAAATTGAATTCCCGGCTCTTCAGTATAGATATCCATTACTATGCCTGACAAGTCGCCAACCAATCTGCTTGCATGGTTGTACTCCTTGTATTTCGTCTCGTTCAACACAAAGTTATGGTCATACCCCTTGCCGAATTTCAATTGTTCATCATCCTGCTCTATATCTTTTCCGATTTCTTTTAATGCTGTGAAATCAAATGCAGTTCCCTTTACGTCTTTCAGCTCACCTGTAGGAATAAGTGTCTCATCCACTGGTGTAATTTTGTCGGCAAATAATTGAAGTTGATGGTTCAAGATCGTACCGCTACCCTCTCCGTTTAAATTAAAATAGGCATGATTAGTCAGATTTAACACTGTTTTCTTATCCGTTTTCCCCTCATATGCGATAGTTAATTCATTATCATCATTCACGGAGTACACCACTTTAAACTCCCGGTTACCAGGAAAACCTTCTTTGCCATCGGGCAACAGGCATGTAAATTCTACAGCTTGATCAGACAATTGCTGTGCCTGCCATACTATAAAATGAAGTCCTTCCAAACCACCATGCAACGTATTGGGCCCATTATTCTGTGGTAAAGTATATTCGACGCCATCTAAACTAAATTTGCCGTTGGCTATTCTATTTCCGAAGGGACCAACAATGGGTCCAAAATATGCTTCGCCCGGGTTATTGTAATCTGCAGCTTTGTTAAAACCAAGCACCACATCCCGATTTACACCGTCTTTATCCGGCACGATCAAAGAGACCACACGTGCACCAAAGTTGGTTAACGCGACTTCCATACCATGTGCATTTTTTATCGTGAAAAGGGAAACCTCTTCACCATTTATTGTATCTTTAAACTGGTCAGGATCGGGTAACGAAACAGCATCCTTAATTTTTTCCTTGTTTGTGTTTGTGCCTTGCTGACATCCCCCGACAATCATGGCCATAAGAATTACAAAAGATAGTTTTGATAGTTTGTTCATAATGGTGTACTAAAGCTTAATTTGTTTTAATCGACATTCTCTAACAAACTTAGATAAAATGCTTTGCATTCGCGAATGCCTGTAGCAAAAAAACTTTGAAAACTTATTTATAGAGGGAATATAGAGAAAATCATGAGATTTATTCTTATATTATCCCCATTGTAGCCCGATGATAAATATGAAAATTGATAAAGAAAACGACCTATCCAGACCGACCCTAATAATAGCAGACGACCACCAGGAGATATTGGATTTTATTGCTGATGATCTGAGCGAAAATTATATGACGTTAAAAGCTACAAACGGTCAGGAAGTGCTGGATCTATTATCTCAACATACTGTACAGTTGATTGTGAGTGATGTGATGATGCCAATGATGGATGGTTATGAGCTATGCAGAATTGTCAAATCCAATGTAGAGTTTAGTCACATTCCTATTATTTTACTTACCGCAAAGAACACATTGCAATCCAAAATAAAAGGGCTCGAAGAGGGCGCCGATGCTTATATCGAAAAGCCGTTTTCTATTGCGCACTTACAGGCACAAATAAATAGTCTTCTCGCCAATAGAAATAAAGTCCGTGAGTTTTTTGTCAGTTCGCCACTGGCGCATATCAATACTATGGCACACAATAAGGCGGACGAAATATTTCTTGAAAAGTTAAATCAACTGATACACGAACACATTGCTGACCCCAACCTGGACGTCGAAAAGCTGGCCCAGATGATGTATATGAGTCGACCTACATTATATAGGAAGATAAAAGCTATTTCTGACCTCACTCCCAATGACTTGATCAATATTTCAAGACTGAAAAAAGCGGCTGAATTTTTGTCTTTAGGACAATACAAAATCTTCGAAATTGCATATATGGTTGGTTACAATTCACAAACACACTTCGGCAGAAACTTTCATAAGCAATTCGGGATGACCCCCAGTGAATATATAGATCAACAAAAGACAAAAAATAAGTAAGGCGCAATCAAAACTGCGCCTTACGTTTTATTTTATCTTATGTTGATACAGCTTTTGATGCATCTTATTTAACTCTACCTCCGGTATTTTTATAACTTTCCGATCATAGGTCATTAACCCATTCGTTTCAATTTCCACATCGGTAGTTTGCGTATATACAGCAGCGGAAAGCCCCAGTGGAATAAGTCTGTCCAGGTCGGTCATTAACTGTTCATACCGTTCGGTAAGTTCCTCTTTATTTTTAAAGCTTTGGTAACCCCAGTTATCTTTTTCCTGCCAGGTATGTCCCTCGACAGGTAAACCCAATCCACCAAATTCACCCAATGCTAATATTTGTCGGCCACCGAACAATTCCGGTCTGGGCATAACCGCATCGGGATAGTTGTGGATGTCGAGGATATGTCCTGTCGGGTAGAAATTACCCCCACTGGCACTATTTACCAAACGTGTAGGATCATATTTTTCTGTCCATTCCGTAATTTCCACCGTTTTGAATTGTCCCCAGGCCTCATTAAAAGGCACCCATACCACCACAGAAGGAAAATTATATAAGGCATCTATGATCGCTTTCCATTCCTTTTTAAAAATCGCCTCCGACTCGGCTGACCGCTCCTTATCATGCATCTTACCTCTTGTTAGTCCCGGACGCATATCCCAATGATTTCCGCCGAGGTCACCGCTAGGCATATCTTGCCAAACCAAAAGTCCCAGCCGATCACAATGATAGTACCAGCGGGCAGGTTCAATCTTAATATGTTTCCGGATCATGTTGAACCCCATCTCCTTGGTTTTCTCAATATCAAATAATAAGGCTTCATCTGTAGGGGCGGTATATAGCCCGTCAGGCCACCATCCCTGATCCAGCGGCCCGTATTGAAATACAAACGAATTATTCAATAGCATACGCTGGATGCCATTACTATCCTTTTCCATGGAGATTTTACGGAATGCAAAATAAGAAGAGACTTTATCCAACACTTTTCCTTTCCGTAGAACTTCAAATTTCAAATCATATAAAAAGGGATTATCGGGAGACCAATGTACAGGGTTTTCAATCTCCAACAATGTTCTTTTGCCAGGCGTAGTCCATACCTCACCAACCAACTCTCCACTCTTATAAGCAGATATGTGCAACTGATCCCCTTCCTGTGCATTTGAAACTTCAGTGTCCAGGGTCAACGAGTTGTCATCTAAATCGGGCGTGTGTTTCGTCGATACAATATGTGTTTTCGCGACACCTTCTAACCAAACTGTCTGCCAAATTCCCGTAACAGGTGTATACCAAATCCCCCGCGGGTCAACGACTTGTTTTCCATTAGGTTGAGGTCCTTCATCTGTAGGATCCCATACACCAATTACAATCTCTTGTTGATTGCCTTTTTTCAGGAAAGAAGTAATATTGAATGAAAAAGGATCAAAGCCTCCCTCATGAGAACCCACCTTTGTACCGTTGACATACACTTCGGTCAACCAGTCTACTGCTCCAAAATGTAAAATGACTTCCTTATCCCGAAGCGTCTTGTCGATCGTTATCTTTTTCTTGTACCACAATGTATTTTCTTTACCTACATTTTTACCTACACCAGATAATGCTGATTCAACAGGATAAGGTACCAGTATATCGCCGTCAGTTGACGTGGGTACTGTACCTAATTTGCCGGGGCGAATTGCATATTGCCAGATTCCATTCAGGTTTTGCCAGTTCTCACGAACCAGCTGTGGTCTTGGATATTCGGGCAATGGACTGTCCGGGCTAACCTTTGCAGCCCAGGGTGAGAGAATTTTACCCGGCACAATCTGCCAGCTTCCCTCCTGGGAAAACAAGCTCGAAGTAGAAAGAAAGAGAATAATTAAAAACGTAGTCGTCTCACAGAAGATTTTTTTTCGGTTCATACAGCTGATTAAGTGAATTAAATATATTTTGCAAGCCACCCTATTAGGTAAATTGGCTATTTTACAAATATGGTAGCAAAGCGGCAATCTCCTTCATCATTTAGTCTCAAAAATTCATCATAATATCTAATGATTAAGGATTAGCCGCAGCGTAGCTATTTCACTTTAGTGTAGTAATCGGTTCTCCAATACTCTTCCATCTCATCACCAAATTCAAATGTGTCTTTGAACTTAACTACTAATGATGTCGAATTCGATGATAGAACCTCGAAAATCTGTTCTCCGTCTTCATCCTTTATCCGCAGCTCCTTTTTATCTGCCGACAATGTATAGGTACCCGGAAAATCCATGCTTTGCAAGTCACCATCTTCATCCTCATACGTAAAAGTCGTGACGACTTTCCGATTTGCACTGAAGGTCATAAACATATCTCCTTCCGCCTCTTCATCGGTTAGCAAATCTATCGAAATTTCAGGATTATTTGTGATCCGTACTATTTTAATATCGGTATGTTTCCACTTCCCCAGCAACGCGTTGTTATCTTTCGAAGATCCAAAGCCCGTCAGGTCTATTGTAGCCTTATTACACGACACGAATAAAACGGTCACCAAAATGATATTTAAAATTTTAAGCATACTACAAAGTAACGGCAAAAATAATTAACATCCGATTGTTCTTCCATTTGGAATGACAGCATTCTTTTTGATGACGACTATTCCGTCACGCACTGTGTACTCCTTGTGGTCCCCATCCTCCAGGTGGTCTCCTCCTGTTATACGAACATCATTTCCAATACGACAATCCTTATCCAGGATAGCCTTTTCGATATAGCATCGTTCTCCCACACCTACCGGAGGAGGTTGTTGGGTATTAATCAACTCCACTACCTCATTGAGGTCTTCGTAATAGTCAGAGCCCATCATGTATGTCATCTTGATGACTGTACCGCGGCCAATCCGAGAACGGACGCCGATAACCGATCGTTCTATTTTGTCGGCCAAGACAATACATCCGTCCGCGATAATTGCATTGTTCAATGTTGTGCCTGATATTTTGGAAGGCGGCAACATACGGGGTCTTGTAAACACCGGTTCGCCGAACAGGTTAAAAGCAGGAATATTATCTGTCAACTGGATGTTGGCTTCAAAGAAAGAACTGATTGTACCGATATCGGTCCAATATCCATCAAACTGATAACTGAGTACGTTAAGTTTTCCAATTGCATTGGGGATAATTTCCTTTCCAAAATCAAGTCCTGGGTCTTCCGTCAGCAATTTTCTCAAAATATTCTTCGAGAACACGTATATCCCCA
Source organism: Sphingobacterium sp. (assembly GCA_040392845.1). GTDB lineage: Bacteria > Bacteroidota > Bacteroidia > Sphingobacteriales > Sphingobacteriaceae > Sphingobacterium. The sequence goes on from JBEBVG010000022.1 coordinate 7,046, forward strand.
TGGAAGCCAGATAATTTCGGCCTTGTCTTTCCAGGTCCTCAGGCACATCTGACGTCCAGTCTGGCAGCAGGTCGGCCACAGGCTTCTCTATGAAAGAAGTGATCTCGTTATTCTCATTCGACTTTAATATCCCAAATCCTCCTGCCTCCTTAGCCGTCACAGGAATAGTCGCGATCGTAATCTCTCCTCCATTTTCAACATGAAAATCTACCAGAGCCGAGTAGTCCATCTGATAAAGCTGATCTCCGGATAATATCAACACATAATCATAATCCACACTGATCATATTTTTATGTGTCCTGCGCACGGCATCTGCAGTTCCCTCAAACCATTTATCTCCTTCATTCGTCTGTTCAGCAGCAAGAATATCGACAAATCCCTTACTGAAAAGACTAAAATTGTACGTATTCTTAATATGCTTATTCAGTGATGCCGAATTGTACTGTGTAAGCACAAAAATCTTATTGTAATTCGAGTTTAAACAGTTTGAGATAGGGATATCTACCAATCTATATTTTCCCGCAATGGGTACAGCCGGTTTTGAACGCTGATCGGTCAAAGGGTACAACCTGGTTCCCCTTCCTCCGCCTAATACAATGGAAACAACTTTATGCAACATATACTTATCTATTTATAATTGGTCATACAAATCTTTATACTTCTGTGCCGATTTATCCCAGGAAAAATCCAGAGCCATGGCACGTGATCGAAGGACTTCCCATTCCTTCTTCGTCTTATAAATCTTTAACGAACGCTGTACAGCCTCCTCTGCATCATTCCCTCCTAACTGTGCAAACACGAAGCCATAGCCCTCTTTCTCCGAAACATCTTTGACCGTATCCTTTAATCCGCCAACACCTCTTACGATGGGAATAGTGCCATATTTTAAGGCATACAGTTGATTTAGTCCACAAGGTTCTACACGGGAGGGCATCAACAGCATATCCGATGCAGCATATACCTGATGAGCCAACGCCTCATTATACCCGACAAAGAGTCCCATATTTTCCGAAAATTCGTCCTTTAAACTACGCAGCTCGTCCTCGATCTGCACATCGCCCGAGCCCAATATAAATATAGTCATTTCAGTACTATTCTGCGAAAGTAAATTGCGTATTATTTTACTTAAACAATCTGCACCTTTTTCTAACGCAAACCGACCGATAAAAGAAAGTAAAGGCAACTTAGCGTTCAAGCCATATTGTGTACATAATTTTTTCTTATTTTTCTGCTTACCTTGTGCAGCAGTAGTTAAAGAATAGGTATGTGCTATAAGAGGATCCGTCGCCGGATTCCAATACGTAATATCTATTCCATTGACGATGCCTCTTGATTTTGCAGCTTCATCACGAAATAAATGCTGAAGGCCATTGGCTTCCACATACAACTCCTCCAAATAACCTTCGGATACCGTCGTATACGCATCACAACATTTAATAGCTGTCGCCAAGGGATTAATCATACCGTCCCAATCCAGCAAACCCCATCTCCAGGTATCAAATGGCGGTAATATAATCGATTTGTTCCATCCCATCCAACCCTGATACTGCCCATTATGTACCGTAAAAACTGTTTTCACATCTTTCAGGCTGCTAAACTCATTCGAATGGCGGATTAAAAAAGGAATGAGTCCAACATGATGATCGTGACAGTGGATAATATCCGGTTGGTTATTATCATATTTTATCCATCTCAAAAAAGCATGTTGAAAGGCAATCCATTGCTCAGCCTCATCGGCATAACAATACACTTCGGGGCGATCCAGCTTCCCGGGTATCTTAATCAGATAAAGTGGAAAACCTAACTTATCCGTACGTTCTTTAAAAACGATATAGTTCAATGGTTCCGATCCTTGATGGAACAAACCGTCAGCAACTTTATCCCATTCATTCTCACGGACAAAAGGTGTATCATACCAAGGCATCACTACGGACGCATCTATCCCCATTTTGCGTTGATATTTGGGCAGGGAGCCAACAACGTCTGCCAGGCCACCCACCTTCGCCACCGGAAAACATTCGACACTTAGATGTAATACTTGCATAAACTATTTAACTAACTTGAATACCAATCCCCCTAACGGAGGTAAATCCACTGCTATCGAAAAAGGCATACCCATCCATGAGACCGCATTTGTTACAGGGTTCTCAACAGACAATCCAGAGCCATAAAAATCCAGATCATCCGAATTAAACAGAATTTGCCATTCTCCCGATACCGGCACACCTATTCTATAATTTCTACGGATTACGGGTGTCAGATTCAAAACAATGACGAGATCATTAAAGCGGTCATGCCCTTTTCGGATATAGGCAAAAACTGAATTTTGACGATCTCCATATTCTACCCATTGGAAGCCTTCCGCACTGAAGCTCTTTTCATACAGCGCAGGTTCGTTTCGATACAGATCATTTAGTCTTTTGACACATTGTTGCATACCACGATGGGGAGCATATTCCAATAGATGCCAATCCAAAGATTGGTTAACATTCCATTCTGTTGTCTGCGCAAACTCCCCTCCCATAAACAGAAGCTTTGTTCCCGAAAACGTATACATGTACAGGTATAATGCTCTCAAGTTGGCGAACTGTTGCCATTCATCACCTGGCATTTTGTAAATCAAAGGTCTTTTGCCATACACCACTTCATCGTGCGACAAGGGAAGCATAAAGTGTTCGTGATAGGCATATACTGTAGCAAAAGTCAATTTATCATGATGATACGTTCTGTTAATCGGATCCTCGGTAAAATACTCAAGTGTATCGTGCATCCATCCCATCATCCACTTCATCCCAAACCCAAGACCATCATCATACGTTGGCTTGCTTACCCCCGGCCAGGAAGTCGATTCTTCAGCGATGGTCTGCACATCTGGAAAATGATTATATACCGCTTCATTAAATTCCTTAATAAAATGTACGGCCTCAAGATTTTCACGGCCTCCAAAAGCATTTGGCACCCATTCTCCTTCCTTTCGCGAATAATCCAGGTAAAGCATCGAAGCTACGGCATCTACCCGTAGACCGTCGATATGATACCTGTCCAGCCAGAATATAGCATTACTGATCAGAAAGGACCGTACTTCATTTCGACCGTAATTAAAGATATACGATTTCCAGTCCGGATGAAATCCTTTCTTTGGATCTTCATGCTCATACAATGCCGACCCATCAAAGCGCCATAGGCCGTGAGCATCACCGGGAAAATGTGCCGGCACCCAATCCATGATTACCCCTATCCCATTATCATGCAATTGATCGATTAAATACATCAGATCCTGCGGCGCACCATACCTGGAACTTGCGGCAAAGAATCCAGTCACCTGATAACCCCATGACGGATAATAAGGGTGCTCCATAAGTGGCATAAACTCCACGTGTGTAAAACCCATTTCCCGCACATAAGGCACCAGCTTATCTGCTACTTCACGGTATCCTAAAAACCTGTCGGGATGGGCGGGATCGCGCATCCATGAGCCTATATGCATTTCATATACGGCGAAAGGTCTATCCAACCGGTTCCGCTCCTGCCTGTCGGACATCCATTTTTCATCATTCCATTGATACCATGTCGTGCTTACAACAGAAGCTGTCTTAGGTGGCAATTCTACAAGTGTCGCAAAAGGATCACTTTTCTCTAATCTTTCCCCACGGTGTGTGGCAATATGATACTTATATACTTCACCTATACCGATATCATATATCACCCCTTCCCAAATACCGCTCTCATCCCAACGCACAAGGAGCTGATGGCTATAAGGATTCCATCCATTGAAATTACCGATGACCGAGACAGATTGTGCATTGGGTGCCCAAACTGCAAAATAAACACCCTCCCGACCATCTATAGAGACGGTCTGCGAACCCAATTTTTGGTACAGGCGGAAATGTTTGCCTGCTTTGAACAGATTGACATCAAAATCTGTCCATAATGAAAATGCTTCAACGGTCTTATCCATAATTACGTTCGATAATTTATTCCAGAACAAGTTTCTTAAAATCATTGTCTACGACAATGTATTTTTCATTAGTCTCCGGATCTTCAAGCAGCGGCACCTGTATACCATCTACAACAGCTCGATCCGCCAGAAAGGGCAGTCCGACAAAATACAGTTTATAATTATCATACCGCTCTGTAAACAATCCTTCTCTTTGCTGCAATACCGTCAGGGATGCGGACGTTCCGATTTGAATGAAATGTCTTTCCAGATAGATATTCTGCTCAAAGGCAAAAGTATCTCCGTGATCGGTATAACCATAACTGTGATGTTCGCCCTCATCAAAATATACAACTAACCTCAATGCTTCAATTTTCTTCTCGTTGGTATATTGCATGACCGGATATTCAGGCAGTACTGTTCCGCCTTTAACAAACATCGGCATCTCATCCAACGGCGTAGGTATGGTGATCTCCTGGCTTCCCGAAAATACTTCATTCGAAAAATAATAGTACCAATTCCCTTCCGGCAGATAGACAATCTTGGAGGATTCTCCAGGATTAATGACCGGCGACACCAGCAGGCTATCTCCAAAAGCAAACTCTTCCTCGCGTAGCAGGTTTTTATAAATATGTTGTTCTAACAACGAAACAGGCCTTAAGATAGGAAGGCCATATTTATGTTGCTGCCAGAATACAGCATAGATATAGGGCAGAAGTTTATAGCGTATCTCTATAAATTTCTTACATATCGCTTCCCACTCGGGTCCAAAGGACCACGGTTCACGGTCGCGCGTATCACCCGCAGAGTGTACGCGCATGAAGGGAGAAAATACGCCAAACTGCATCCATCTGGTGTACAGCTCGCCGTCCGGGTTTCCGGTGAAGCCGCCGATATCCGTACCACAAAAAGACAGTCCGGATACAGAAAGCCGTTGAAGCTGCAATAGTCCTATACGCAAATGCTCCCAGGTAGCTACATTGTCACCTGTCCACACGGAAGAGTAACGTTGTGCCCCGGCATATGCCGCCCGGGTGATTGTAAACGGACGTTTATTGTGATAGAGCTTACGTAATCCTTCATACGTAGCGCGCACCATCTGCATGCCATAAATATTGTGTGCCTTGCGATGCGACCCTCTGTAACCATCAAAGTGGTGGCGTACGTCATCGGGGAATGTACCACGCCCAAATACGGCAGGCTCATTCATATCATTCCAAAAACCGGCTACTCCATCTTCCACCAGGCCCTTGTACAAAGTCCCCCACCACTCTCTCACTTTAGGGTTGGTATAGTCGGGAAACTGGCATCTTCCCGGCCAGACAAACCCCTCCATAAAATAGTCATCCCCTCTTCTGCAAAAATAGCGGTTATCATGTCCCTCCTTAAAGACCCAATAATCCTCATCCACTTTAATGCCCGGGTCAATCATAACTACCGTTTTGAATCCATTGGCCGCAAGATCGCTTATCATCTTCTTAGGGTCTGGAAAATAATGTTTATTCCAGGTAAAACAGCGATACCCATCCATATAGTCAATATCTAAATAGATAGCATCACAAGGTATCTCCCGCTTCCTGAATTCTGCTGCTACATGCCGAACTTTATTTTCGGGGTAATAACTCCAACGACACTGGTGATAGCCTAATGCCCATAATGGCGGCATGTAGTGTGTCCCTGTCAATGTGTGGTATCTCTTAACAACATCCATCAACTTCGGACCTTTTATGTAATAGTACTGCAGCTCTCCTCCCTCCGACCAAAAGCTTGTCTGATCAGGATGCTCAGCCGCAAAATCAAAAAACGTCTTGAAAGTGTTGTCAAAGAAGATACCATAGGCTTCGCCCTGCGTAACTCCTAAATAGAAAGGTACCGTTTTGTAAAGCGGATCCTGGTTGAAGGCAAAGGAGTAGGTATCTGAATTCCAATTCGTTATTCTTCGACCACGCAAATTCAGATTCGATGCCTTGTCTCCACCTCCGAAGAATACCTCGTCCTCGGGAGCTTTTTTTGTACAATAGACGTAGTAGCCTCCAAAGTCCGGATTTTCTTCCCAATGCATGGGTGCATAATCAGCATTTACGGTTCTTCCTTCATGATCGCCAAATGAAACCAGGAAATCTTTTTTACGGATGCTACAGGTTACCGCTGCAGTGACGACATGGTAATTCAGGTCATCTTCAACAATATGGTGAGCATTCGCGTGCTCTTCAATATCCACCACCGCGTAGGAGAAGTCTTCCAAAAAAACACCTTGAGGTGCAAGTCTCACCCGAATAATTTCGTCCGTGACAACTTTGACTTCTACACGGGCTTTACCATCTGTAAAGATATAGCTATTGACCTCCTTTACATATCCAGAAACCGACCGAAGGTATTTTTTCTCGATTTTCGGTAAATCCAACACAGGATTATTGACATGATGCATCTCCTCCAACGACTCTTGTTCGATCAGATCTATTGCAAACTCTTCTTTTTTCGTATCCCCCATAAATTTTCTAATATTCTAAATTTAATATATCAGGTTAAGTTGGTTTTAAAGTACGATTTTTTTTGTAAAAATTCATAGTATTTTAAATAAATTCTCACTAATGCTATACCAAATCCGCACCAAATTCGGCCTTTCTCCGAGGCTGCTTCGAGTGGGCTCCAAGCGCTGTGCGAGATGCGTCCGGGTCACATCGGAGCGACGTCGAAGCAAGGCAAAGGAAAGGTAAAAGAAAGTCAGAAGAAAGGTAAAAGAAAGGGGGAAGAAAAGGAGAAGTTAATACAGTAAAATATAGATTTCTCAGGAAAAATATATACCTTTGTATTCTTTTTTAAGCAGGAATCATGCTTGATGAAGCAACTTTAATATTGATAGCACATGAAATTATCACAATTCAAATTCAACTTACCGGAATCACTATTAGCATCTGAACCTTCAGAACACCGCGACGAATCCCGTTTAATGGTATTGCATCGCGATTCGGGCAAAATAGAACATAAGATTTTTAAGGATATTTTGGATTATTTTGATGAAAAGGATGTCATGATCCTGAATAATACCAAAGTATTTCCTGCCCGCATGTACGGCAACAAAGAAAAGACCGGTGCGACGATAGAAGTATTCCTATTGCGTGAATTGAATAAAGAGTTGCGTCTTTGGGATGTCCTGGTTGATCCTGCACGTAAGATACGCGTGGGCAATAAATTATATTTTGGGGAGGATGATTTACTCGTAGCTGAGGTTGTCGACAATACAACATCCCGTGGACGTACCATCCGTTTCCTATTTGACGGTACAGATGAGGAATTTCGTCGTAACATCGAAATCCTGGGAGAGACACCGTTGCCGAAGTATATTAAGCGCAAAGCTACACCCGAAGATAAATTCCGTTACCAAACGATATATGCCAAAAACGAAGGTGCAGTAGCTGCTCCAACGGCTGGATTACACTTTTCGAGAGAGCTTATGAAGAGACTGGAACTAAAAGGTGTAGATTTCGCAGAGATTACCTTACATGTGGGCTTGGGAACCTTCCGTACGGTAGAGGTAGAAGATCTGACGAAACACAAAATGGATTCAGAACAATTCATTATTACGGAAGAAGCTGCCCGTACTGTGAATAAAGCTATCGATGAAAAAAGACGTGTCTGTGCTGTAGGAACTACCTCTATGCGGGCAATAGAATCTGCTGTATCGGCAGACAGACATTTAAAGGCTGCAGCGGACTGGACAAGTAAGTTTATCTATCCACCTTATGAATTCAGTATTGCGAATTCGATGATTACTAATTTTCACACACCTGAATCGACACTACTGGTCATGATTGCTGCTTTCGCCGGATATGAAAATGTCATGAACGCCTATGAGGTTGCGGTCAAAGAAAAATACCGTTTCTATAGCTACGGCGACGCCATGTTGATTATTTAATATGATTTTTATTCAATATTTTTAAAGCGTGAAAAATTTTTCACGCTTTTTTATTTAGCACAAATTGATATGCCTTATAATATTGTGATTATAGCGGCGGGAGGCCAGGGTCACCGAATTGAGTCAACATTACCCAAGCAATATCATGTATTAAACGACCGCCCGGTTTTGATGCATACCATCGCAGCATTCCAGGAGATCGCTGATAAAATCATCGTCGTCGTACATCCGGAAATGGTAACACTGTGGAAAAACCAATGTAAAGAATATGATTTTCTAACGGAGCATGAGCTTGTGACGGGGGGTGCAACACGGTTTGAAAGCGTAAAAAACGGATTAAATTATATCCAGCAGAATTATAAGGATTTACTGTTGGATGAAACAGCGATTGCAGTACACGATGCAGCCCGGCCGTTGGTCGATTTCGACCTGATCCGACAATCTTTCGACCTCTGTCATCAGGGACAAGGAAATGTCTTAGGTGTGAAAAGTATAAATTCGATACGGATAGGTACGCAGATTTCATCGCAAGCAACCGACAGAAACAATGTCTGGCTGATACAAACACCTCAAACCTTTCCTGCGGAAATCCTGTTCCGGGCATTTGCCCAAGAACAGCAGGCTCACTTTACAGATGAAGCTACGGTAGTCGAACAAATGGGCTATAATATCCACATTCTGGAAAGTAATCACAGAAACCTTAAAATTACCTATCCTGAAGATTTTATTATAGCCCAGATGTATATGAACAGTTCTTGCTAGGCGTTACCACGTATTATACGCAACAACACAACAATAACAGCAATTACAAGGAGAATGTGGATAATCCCTCCGGTAGCATATCCTCCTAAGAAACTGATTGCCCATATAATTACCAAAATTACCGCAATTAAATAAAGTATGTTTCCCATAACCTTAATTTTTAGTTTATAATATTTGTTTTATACATCCTTTGCTAAATAGAACAAAAGGAAAGAGAAAAGGTTTTTAAAAAAACAGAAAAACTACTTTAAAGAATTTCTATCTGCAGCTGGTCGTAGGCAGCATAAACACCGTCAGGCAACTTGCTCTGGATATAGCCGTGCGTACCAAATCGATGACTGATATGTGTAAGATAAGCAGCTTTAGGATTTACACGGACTATAAACTGTAAAGCTTCTTCTAAGGTAAAATGAGAGATATGAGGTGCTTCCTGCAACGCATTTACCACCAATATTTCCACACCTTGTAACGCTTGCAGCGAGTTTGGAGGAACGGTCTTGGCATCTGTGATATAGGCAAATTTGCCTATTCTGAATCCCAAAACAGGCATTTTGTAATGAAGTACGTCAAAAGGAATAATTTCCTGATCAAATAAGGAAAAGGAATGTAAAGATTGTATTTCAACAAGATCAAGCTGGGGAACACCGGGGTATTTGACTGATGAAAATGCATAGTAAAACTCCCGCTCTAAAGCTTCTAAAGTATCCGCATTGGCAAAAATGGAAATCGGTTGTTGTTGTGCATAATTAAATGCACGTACGTCATCCAATCCGGCAATGTGATCCTTATGTGAATGAGTCATTAAAATAGCATCAATATGGCCTACTTTCTCCCGCAACATCTGGTAGCGAAAATCAGGACCTGTATCGATTACAATATTTTTTTTATTCTCCAATTCGATCAAGATAGAGGTACGCAGACGCTTATCATGCTTGTCTTCCGAGCGACAGACATCACATGAACATGCTATCACAGGTACGCCCTGTGAAGTTCCCGTTCCTAAAAATCGAACTTTCAAAATATTATTTATCTTCTTTTAGTAATAATTTATAAAATAACCATTGTTTTTCGTCTAAATCCTCTCTTCTCACTTCAAATTCCCGAACCAATTGGATAAGAGAATTTATCTTGATCTCCAAAGTAGAAAATTTATTCACAACAATCACCTTTGTATGTTGTAAAACACAGGCACCTGTCCTAAAGTTACCTTTTTCATAACGAATCTTGTAACCTATATTTTCCACCAGGTCTTCTATTTTGTCTAAGTTATATTGCGAAATTGATATCAATATTAACCTCCACTGTTTTTAATATTAACAATACGAAAAATTTCGTTGGTAAACGTTGCCCAACTGTATTTCTTTTTTTCTTCTTCAATATGATGAATAAAATCCTGCTCCCGTCTTTCTTCATAGAAGCGGACTAAAGCATCTGCAATTGCTTTCGGGTCAGGTTCTACGACAAACCCAACGATATCATCTTTTACTATTTCAGGCAACCCTCCTACATTACTTGCAATCATCGGTAATGAAAAATGATAAGCTACTTGTGTAATACCCGACTGTGTCGCCGAGCGGTAAGGTAAAACTACACAATCTGACGCACTGAAATACTGCGCTACCTTATCATTAGGTACAAAATCAGTATGCAAAATAACCCGGGATTGCAGTTCATATTTATCGATCAGGGATTGATAATAGTCTGCACGGTCATAATACTCTCCTACCAGCAAGAGTTTAATATTCATTGCCCTGACCCGAACGTCATGCATGGCCTCTAACAATAAGTCAAGCCCCTTATAGCGGCGGATAAATCCAAAAAACAAAATAATCTTCTCATCCCCGGCGATATTTAATAATCCTCTGGCATCGGACTTTTTCAGCTTTTCACCGTAATTATCATAAAGGGGATGTGGTGTACACCGTACCGGCATGTCGGGAGCTATCTGCTTTAAGTCTTCCAATACTGATCTGCTCATGGTGATGCAGCCGTTTACAGCCCGAAGGAAGTATCGTGTTAACGCTACATCTCCCCACCTTCTTTCATGTGGAATTATATTGTCGGCGATGCAGACGATCTTTGTTCTTTTATTTTTTAATACAATCCTCTGGATAGTACCCAAACACAACCCAAAGAAAGGCATCCAATATCGTACGATCAGCACGTCATAATTAGCCTTTTTCAGCTCTTTACCTATTTTTATCCAGTTCAACGGATTAATCGAATTGACCTTAGACAAGATAGACAAACCCGGAGGAACAGGTTCTTCAGTATACTGGGATTTGCCAGGGAATAAAATATTGGGGTACTGTAACGAAAAGGAATAGATATCTACCTGGTGTCCTTGTGCTTGTAGTGCATAGGCCAGCCGTTCGTTGAATGATGCAATTCCACCACCACGGAGAGGATGAGCCGAACCAAGGATAACTATTCGCATACAGCTTAGATTACTTGTTCAATCTGGTAGTTATTTCTTTCTGTACCGCTTCTGGAAACCAATTCAGCAATAAATCCGGTCAGGAAAAGTTGCGTACCGATAATCACAGCAACGAGTGCCAGATAAAATATAGGTTGATCGGTGACATTACGGTAGTCTGTTCCCTCGGCGATACTTATCAACTTATCACTGATCAGGTATATTGTAATGAAGAGACCTATTATAAAACTAATAACACCTATAGTTCCGAAAAAATGCATGGGTCGCTTACCGAACTTGCCGACAAAAAAGATGGAAAGTAAATCCAAAAAGCCTTTAATAAATCGTCCGGCTCCAAATTTGGTAGTGCCATACTTTCGCGGATGATGCTGTACCACCTGTTCCTGAATATTCTGAAAGCCTGCCCATTTCGCTATTACGGGGATATAACGATGCATTTCACCGTAGACTTCGATACTTTTGACTACCTCTTTTCTATAGGCCTTTAGTCCGCAGTTGAAATCATGTAAATTATGTATGCCCGACATGCTGCGGGTCACCGCATTAAATAGTTTTGTAGGAAGGGTTTTAGTCAACGGATCATATCGTTTCTGTTTCCATCCGGATACCAGGTCGGCGCCTTGGTTTTTTATCCGGTCATACAGCTCCGGAATTTCATCAGGGCTATCCTGCAGGTCAGCATCCATCGTAATGACAACATCACCTTGTGCAGCAACAAATCCTACATTCAAGGCGGCAGACTTACCATAATTGCGTCTAAATTTTATGGCCGACACCTGTTCATGCTCTTTCTTTAATTGCTGTATCACCTGCCAGGAACGATCGTTACTTCCATCATCCACCAATATAATTTCGTAGGTAAAATTATGTTGATCCATGACACGACGAATCCAGGAGGTCAGTTCCGGCAGGGATTCTTCTTCATTGTATAAAGGTACGACAACTGAAATATCCATATTGTGTAAAGCTATTACTTAATTGGTAGTATGTTGTGGTGTCTGAACACGAAATAATAATGCCAGCACTATCGCAAATAGAAAGCCCAGCAGTAGATTGATAAAGATGGGTGCTACCACATTTCGAAATGAAAAATCACTTAACGCAAATTCCTTATCCAACTCAATGATTTCGAGCTGTTCATCTATTTTATCTTCCGAAGCTCCTTTACCTTCCATATCGACAATCTTCAAATTCATCAGGTTATTGTAGCTCTCTTCTAAGACTATCTTATCCATACTTTTCTGAAATACGGCGATACCTACCGAACCTATGATAATGCTGGAAGCCAAAAGTATATAAATACTCTTCAAAGCATGGCTAAAACTCCAGGCTGCACCATTTTTTCGCTTCAGGAGATAAACAAATACTATCGGAGCGACCAGTGAGCCAACTATTTTCAACAGTGTACTCACCATAAAAAGGCTCGAATAACTATCTGCAGACCGGGTATAATATATGGCCGCTATAGACAGTACGATGGATAGAACGCCAACAATGGCTCCATAAATTAATCCATCTCTTTTTTCGCTTTTGCTCAGTTCAGTATTCATAAGCTATTTACTTATTAAAGTTCACAATCAACTTATAAACCGACGTTTCGAAGGCCTTATTTGCTGCAAAACCCGTATATTCTTGAATTTGACGTTCATTTGGATCCGGTTCATAAAAGAAGCTGACCAAGGGATAAAACAGTTCATAAAGTTCATCATTATCCTGTAGCGTTTTAGCAACTCCTGCTATTTCTGAGAAATCACTTTCTACCAGTATCTGGTTGGCAATGACTTTCTCATAAATCCCATATTCATCCTGAAATTCATCTTCTTCTACCAATAGAAATTCCTTTAGGTAATCATCCAGTGAAGGCTCCACCTCCTCATCCCGACATTCCTTAAGATATAAAAAAACATTCAACAGCTCTGTACCTCTGTCTATTGTTTCTTCTTCGATATTCTCCCATTCTTCTGACTCTAAGTAATCTTCTTCTAGTTTTTGAACATCTTCCGCAAAAAAGTTGATCATCAATAAATCAAAAGCTATCTCCCGCAGTTCTTCAAATCGCGGATAATCATCAAAAACCCGGTCAAATTGCGCAACCTTATCTAGAAAAGGAGCTTCGCTATCGAATACCAAGTTTAGGGACGACAATAGATCGCTCCCTTCTAATCCTTCGAGCGCGGCGTATGTATTTACTCCCGCCTGTATTGCATTTTTTACTTTAGCATCCATAATATTATTGATTGATATTAAGTTGATTATTGTTATAAACCAAAATTACTTTTCCCGTCAATTCCTGATTAAACAAAGGATTATTGCGACATTTGGACTTATTAGACTGATCATCCAATTTCCATTTTTTATCTGTGTTAAACACGACAAGATTAGCAGGCTCACCGATTTCAAGAGCAGGCACAGGTAATCCCAGGATTTGCCTTGGGCGAATTGCAAGTTTTTCGACAAGTTGTTCTTCAGACAGACCGGCTTTCAGTACTATCGGCAGGACAGTTTGCAAACCGGTTATACCCGGTTTAGCAATATGAAATTCCACATTTTTAAACTCAATCTCATGTGGCGTGTGTTGAGATACTATTGCATCAACTACACCGTCCTTAACTCCTTTCAATAAGGCTTTTATATCACGTTTTGTTCGAAGTGGGGGGCTTACCTTATAGTTTGAGTCAAAACCTTCAAGATCGTCGTCCGAAAACAAAAGGTGATGTGCTGCCACATCACAGGTTACTTTCAGACCTTTTGCTTTTGCTTTTTTGATGAGCTCCAATGACTCTGCTGTAGAAATAGTGGTGAAGTGTATCGGCGCTCCATTATATTCTGCCAAATACAAATCTCTGGAGACCATCAGAGCTTCCGCCAGGTTAGGTATACCTTTCATCCCCAGATATGTACTTACTATTCCCTCATTGATCTGGTTACCCTCAGCAATGGATTCATCCTGAGCAAAAGAGATAATCAGCCCATCGAAACCTTTCGCATATAGCAAGGCTCTTCCCATCAACCCGGCTTGTTGCATGCTATGGTTGCCATCTGAAAAAGCGATAGCACCACTTAGCTTCATGTCGTACAACTCCGCCAATTCTTTTCCTTCGCGCTTTTTACTTATTGTGCCTACAGGGTGTACATCTACCAAATTGCCTTTGGAAGCATTGACTAATAAGGATACCTCCGACCGGCTTTGTAAGGACGGGCTGGTATTGGGATGAACGGCAATACCCGTAAAGCCGCCCGATTTTGCAGCTGCCGTCCCTGTCTGTACATCTTCCTTGGTTTCATATCCAGGCTCCCCTATATTTACATTCAGATCAAAAAATCCCGGACAAACGACTGAGCCTTTGGCATCAATCACTTGTACATCTTTCTCACTGTTTTTTATTTTTTTGTTTATATCTGCAATAACCCCATTTTTTATCAAAATGTCAACAGCTTGCTGATGGAACTTATGCGAAGCATGTATTAGCCTGGCGGAAGTAATTAAGATTGAGTTCATGTGTCAGATTATAAAAAATAATATTGTCATTAATTGATAAACCATCATATAAACAAAAAGGGCATACTTTAGTATTGCCCTACTGTAATTCCTTTTATAACATAAAGTATGTTGATAGCTTCATTAAAAGACAAATGTACAAAAAGCTCACAAATTTGTTATATATTAAATATGCTTAATTTGTTGTATCACCCCATCGATAAGATTTCACTTGCAGGCCGGCCAGATCCAATATACGGTCCACAACAGTAGCCGCCATTTCTTCCATCGTGGTAGGCTGACTGTAAAATGAAGGACTCGCCGGACAGATGATAGCTCCTGCCTGCGTAGCTGTCGACATATTTTGGATATGAATGAGGTTTAATGGTGTTTCCCTGGTAACCAAAATCAGCTTTCTACGCTCTTTCAACATGACATCAGCTGCCCTGGTCGTCAAGTCGGAAGATATCCCGTTGGCAATACGCGCCAACGTACCCATCGAACAAGGACAGATAATCATAGTATCAAAATTTGCCGATCCTGAAGCAAAAGGTGCCATAAAATCATCTTTAGCATAAAAGGTAAAGGAGTAATCCTGATAGCCTTTATCCTGGAGCTCAAACCGCCAGACATCTCTTGCATTATCGGACATCACTACTCCTACTTCCTCTATTTGCTCGCTCAAAAGCACCAATTTATCCAATAACAATTTGGCGTAGATAGACCCCGAAGCTCCGGTGATAGCGACAACAACTTTCTTCTTCATATAACAAAAGTACTAAAAAAGGGCCGAATAAGACTTATTCGACCCTACATCTACCTATGAAAAACATGCCCTTGGGGAGGGCTTTACAAATGTACAAACAGTATTTTGATTTTCAAGAAGTTGGCCAATAAACTGTGCGTAATAAGTAAATTTTGTAGCGATGTTTCTACAAAACTCTTAACTTCCTCGTCAACGCTTAAACATTTTGTTAAACATTTAATCGAAACAGACTATGGAAAATAATTAACAATGGGTATATTTATTAACAATTCGCAGCCATTAGACAAATTTTTGTTTATTTCGAAGTGATAAAATTTAAGAATACGAATCAATGAGCTTGACAGTTTTAGAGGAATATATTGAGACGGGCAATTTTCAAGATCTGGAATTACTACTGAGTAAGAATCCGGAACTGGTGCAACAGAATACCAGCCATGATATATCTCCCTTATTACTTGCGTGTTATTACCATAAATCTCAGATTGTCCAGGTCTTACTCAAATATATCAAAACAATCACTATTCACGAGGCGTGTGCTATAGGACTTAGCCAGCAAGTGCAATTGATGCTTGAACAACGGCCTGACGTCATTAATGAAGTTTCGTCACATGGCTTCACTCCACTAGGTATAGCTGCTCATTTTGACCAGGAAGATATCGTACGATTACTGCTACTACACCACGCAGATCCCAACATCAGCTCACAAAACGGGTATAACTCATTTCCATTACATGCGGCGTTAAGCAATAATAATTCAAACATCAGCAAGATGCTTATCGAAGGAGGCGCCCACGTGAACATTGTACAAAATGGTCGTATCACGCCCTTACATCTGGCTGCACAACATGGAAACATAGACCTGATTATTCTACTACTCGAACAAGGAGCAGATGTTTCGGCAACTACAGAGTTTGGCGCTAATGCCTCTGACCTTGCGGCAGAAAAAGGCTTTCATGAAATTGCGGAGATATTAAAGGTAAACTAGTTAGTTATTTTTTTAAGATCGAATGCCCTATCGAACACAATAGACAAGCGTGCCGATCGCAATATTCCTTTTTGAGATGAAGGAGTGCCTGTGAATCTGCGGAATTTTCATTTTTCCATCCTAGCTTTTCAAATATTCTCGTCACCGCATTTTTTTCCTTCGGCAACTGCAATAACCAATGTACCGCCTTTTGCTTACATGATTCATCATCAAAAACGATACCGTAGGTAAATAATGCGGTAGCAAAGCAATTAACGAATAGATGAGCAATAAATCGATCGCTGAAACCAAATGGATGTGGTACTGTCGGAACACCAAACCGAAAATGATTTCCCCAATAACTATGGAGCTGGATGCCTTTCAATAATTGCATAATATCCTGCACTTTTTCCATTTCACGGATTTTATCAAACCAATACATTTCATACCGACATAATGCAGCAAACTGTGCTAAGCGAAAAGTTGGAAAGTTGTAGGGGCGCATACGATGAAATTTCCAGGATACCCTAGGCATCTCTTTTAATCCATGAAGTTGCTGTAAATAACGGTACTCTTTGTTCAATAACTCGGTATACGGATCTGATATTTCGGAAATAAGAGGCAATAATCCTGAAACACCGAACAACAGCGCCTCTAATTTTACGGGTTCTGTATGATATTTTAAAAGTAGAGAGAAATCCACCGCTTTTGTCAACGTTTCAAAAGCACTTGTATTTACGCTCATACCAAAAGCTCTTCCCAACATAATCAGCAAGGTTCTTTGCCAGTGATCGGTATTTTCACAAAGCAATGCTTTTAAGTATTCACTTTTATGTTCCAGGCGCTCGATGAGCATTCTTTCCATCCATAATGTCCGCGTAATATTGTCCACTTTTCCATCCAACTGCTTTTCACAAGGTATCTGGTTCATGTTATTCATTAACTTCAGGTACTTATCTATCATTGCCTGATTTACACGATCCTTAAGTTGTACTGTTGGAAGCACCGTACCATCACAGCGTTGGACATCGGTATCGTATTCCCAAACGACATGTAGAATTGTACTGCCATAACGATCATCCATGTGATGGTTATGGTGAATCCATGCTTTTGCGTGGGTATGGATTTCTACATGACCCGACCATAGCGTCTCCCCGATCCTGACTTTCGCAAATTCAAAGTCCGGCCCTGCATTTCTGTTATATTGACCAGGATCGACGACGTAAACAAGATCTCCCTGAACAGTCTTTATATCGAATTGATTAAATAACCGAAAGCGCCAAACAAAATGCAATAACTCTTCTGGCACAACCACATCACAAAGATATAGATTAAACTTTAAGTTAACAATGTAAAAAACGAAACTTATATATTATTATATATATGTAAAATATCGGAAGAGACTTTATATTGTTTTAGTGGCTGTATGGGTGTGAGTACAGGAGCTTTCACTCCCTCTCCCCATTGCGCCTGTCCGGTAAAAACGCGGGCTTCATCCCATAATCCTGTATCTATAAACATTTGTAAGGTTTTGATGCCGCCTTCGATGATAAGCGACTGGATATCCATGAGATATAATTGATACAAAATAGTTTGGGGAAGATAGAGATCAAAATTCTCTAATGCAATGTATTTAATATTGTTTTGCCATTCGCTCTTCAGCGCATTAAAAACAAGGACATCTACGCCATCTTCGGCAAAGAGCGCATGATCACGGGATACTTCCAGATATTTATCGATCAATATACGTTTAGGTGACTTTCCACTCCATATACGGGTATTCAATGCCGGGTTATCTATGATAGCTGTATTTTTTCCCACCAGGATCGCATCTTCTTCACTTCTCCATTTATGCACCAGCTGTCGGCTTGCCATGTTTGTAATCCATTTCTGCTGCGGCTGCGCGGAGGCAAAATAACCATCACTTGTTTCCGCCCATTTCAAGATGACATAGGGTCGGTGTAGCTTTATTCTACTAAAAAACCTCCGGTTGATATAACGACATTCCTCCTCCAGGAGACCTGTACTAACGTCTACACCTCCGTCCTTTAATTTCCGGATTCCCAAACCATTAACTTTGGCAAAGGTATCTACACAACCGACCACAACTTTCCTTACGCCCATCGACACCAGCATATCGGCGCAGGGGGGTGTTTTTCCGTGATGGGCACATGGTTCCAGCGAGACATACACGGTGGATCTTTTCAACAGCTTCCTTCCTTCATCTTCTCCATATTGTGACAATACTTGCTGTATAGCATTTACTTCAGCATGGGGGCCGCCATAGGGGGAAGTAAACCCTTCTCCTATAATATCATTATCAACCACAACAACAGCCCCCACCATCGGATTGGGACTCACTGTACCTTGTCCTAACAAAGCAAGATCCAGACAGCGACGCATATACTTATTGTGGTGATCCATGCAGCAAACTTAAGAAATAAATAGTTAAACAGCGGAGAGAATATCGTAAGTTTGTCGACATGATGACATTCGCTGATATAGAAAAACAATACCTAAAAAACCTTGACAATCTATATCCCATTGAAGAAGCCAGGACATTATTTCGTATAGCATTGGAAAAGGTCACTGCACTATCTTTCGCGGCCTACAGCTCTTCCAGAAATGAAATGGCATCCCCATCTATTGTGACGAAGATGTTCGATATTTTGGAGAAGTTAGTTACGGGACAGCCTATACAGCAGATTATAGAAGAAGCCTATTTTTATGGAGCGGTATTCCATGTATCCAGGGATACATTAATTCCCCGGTCTGAAACCGAAGAGCTTGTACATCTTATCCTTACCGATCACCAACATGTAAGTGGTCTGGACATTATCGACATAGGTACAGGCACTGGATGTATTGCTTTGACTCTTGCCCGAAAGATGCAACAAGCCCGTATCTGGGCTATGGACGTTTCGCGTGAAGCCTTGACGATCGCCAAGACAAATGCCGAAAAACAGCAACAAGATGTTCGCTTTATTCTCGGAGACATTCTGGAATGGGAAGTGATATTCGATCAACAACAACAATTCGATATCATTGTGAGCAATCCACCTTATATTACGCCGAAAGAAAAAAGTGCCATGCATTCCAATGTTCTCGATTTCGAGCCCGCAGATGCTTTATTTGTAACGGAAGAAGCCCCTCTCCTCTTTTACGACCATATTGCTGACTTTGCTTTGGTCCATCTTAAAGCAAATGGATGCTTATATTTTGAGATCAATCAATATCTGGGTCAGGAAACGGTAGATTTGTTGAAAAAGAAAGGTTTTCGTCAGGTCACTTTATATAAAGACATGTCTGGTGCCGACCGTATGATAGCTGCAAGACGACTTTCTTAGTTTTTTTCAAACTGAAAAACAAAGACTTATTTATATATGGCAAAAATATATGTCGAAAGATTTGGCATGAATATGGGTTTTTTCTACCTTTGCAACACTTCAAACAAAGAAGGGTAGTTCTTTTAAGAATTAAGATTCCGTAGCTCAGCTGGTAGAGCAATACACTTTTAATGTATG
>JBEBVG010000023.1:0-26810 GCA_040392845.1 Sphingobacterium sp.
GAAAACCGATACACCAACTGGTGGGAGGTAGCTGTACGATTCGGCTTTTACGATCCGTCACATTTCATCAGTGAGTTCCAGATTTTTGCCGGACAAACCCCAAAGGATTATATTAATCGTCTCCTATTGCTGTAGGAGCGTTCGCGTCAGATCTTTTGCATTTTTTACCTTCGTCTCCAACAATGCTAGATGAATGACTTCCGACATTTCGTTTACATAATGGAACGTCATATCCTTGATATAATCTTCTTTAATTTCGAGTATATCTTTCTGGTTAGATTTACAAAGGATAATTTCCTGGATGTTTGCACGTTTCGCAGCCAATATCTTTTCCTTTATTCCTCCGACGGGTAATACCTTTCCACGAAGAGTGATTTCGCCGGTCATAGCCAACTTTTCTTTGACCTTGCGTTGTGTGAATAAAGAAGTCAGTGCCGTCAGCATTGTAATACCTGCAGAGGGACCATCTTTCGGTGTCGCACCTGCGGGAACGTGGATATTGACATCCCATTCGTCAAAAATCCGGTAGTCAATAGCAAAATCCTCCGCATGTGAACGAAGGTAAGCCATTGCGATGGCAGCAGACTCCTTCATTACATCACCTAGATTACCCGTAAGGTTAAGTTTACCTTTGCCGGGACTCAGACTGGATTCGATAAACAAGATATCACCGCCTACAGAAGTCCATGCCAATCCTGTAACCACACCTGCTACCTCGTTATTTTCGTACATGTCCTTGTCAAAAATAGGAGCACCCAGTATTTCCTCGAGCGTTTGGGCATTTACTGTTGCCGAATAGGGTTTTTCCATAACGATTTTTGTCGCTATACCACGTACGACAGAACCTATTTTTTTCTCCAGGCCCCGTACGCCTGATTCGCGTGTATATTCTTCGATTATTTTTTCAATAACCTTATTGTTGAGCATGACATCTTTATTCTTCAAGCCATGCATCTCCCGTTGTTTGGGCAGCAAATGTTTTTTAGCGATCTCTATTTTTTCCTCAATAGTATATCCGTTGACTTCGATGATCTCCATCCGGTCCAGCAATGCCGGCTGTACGGTACTCAGGGAATTGGCGGTAGCGATGAACATTACTTTGGAAAGGTCGTATTCCATTTCTACATAATGGTCATAGAAGTGGGTGTTTTGCTCCGGGTCGAGTACTTCTAATAAGGCAGACGAAGGATCACCTTTAAAATCGGCACCTATCTTATCGATTTCATCCAGCACGAATACCGGGTTTGACGTACCTGCTTTCTTCAGCGACTGGATAATACGGCCAGGCATAGCACCAATATAGGTTTTTCGATGTCCGCGGATTTCTGCTTCATCCCGGATACCACCTAAAGCCATACGTGTATATTTACGCCCTAAGGCTTTTGCTATAGATTTGCCAAGTGATGTTTTACCAACACCCGGAGGCCCCACCAAGCATAGGATAGGAGCTTTCATGTCGTTTTTCAGTTTAAGTACCGCAAGATACTCAATGATACGTTGTTTGACTTTCTCCAGCCCATAATGGTCCTTGTCCAATATCCGCATCGCGCGGGCAAGGTCAAAATTGTCTTTGGTGTACTCTCCCCATGGCAGGTCCAATAAAAGCTCGAGATAGTTGAGCTGTATGGAATAATCTGCTGCCGCAGGGTTGATGCGAGCTAACTTTTCAAGTTCCTTGTCGAAATGTGTTTTGACTTCCTTGATCCATTTTTTTGTTTTCCCCCGTTTTTTTAACTCCTGGAGTTCTAAGTCAGGTGTGTTGCCGCCCAGCTCTTCCTGGATGGTCTTTAGCTGTTGGTTCAGAAAATAATCCCGCTGTTGTTTATCGAGATCCACGCGCACTTTATTCTGGATTTGATTTTTCAGTTCCAGCATCTGAATTTCCGTGGTCAGATGTTCCAATAGAAGACGGGCACGCTTCTCGAAATCTTTCATTTCCAAAAGCAATTGCTTTGATGCCAGGTCCAGGGACAAGTTGGATGATATAAAGTTGATCAGGAAAGTCGGGCTTTCAATGTTTTTTATGGCAATACCGGCTTCACTCGGTAAGTGGGGAGAGAGCTGAATGATCTGTAAAGCCATCTCCTTAATTGACGAAATCAAAGCTTTGAATTCCTTGCTGCTAACTTTGGGTTTTGCTTCAGGAAATCGTTCTACTTTAGCTTTGATATACGGATCCGATTGTACGGACTCATTTAGTTTAAACCGTTGTTTACCCTGTATGATGACAGTCGTATTGCCATCCGGCATCTGTAGAATTTTGATAATATTTGCTACAGTTCCGACTTTGTTGAGTTGCTCAAAAGTCGGATCCTCGACATTCATATCTTTTTGAGCAACGACACCAATTGTCCGGTCGCCTTTGTAGGCTTCCTTGACAAGCTTAATAGACTTGTCCCGGCCGACCGTTATAGGGATTACCACACCTGGAAAAAGGACAGTGTTGCGTAAAGGTAAGATGGATAATATTTCAGGAATATCAGCACTTCGCATTTCGTCTTCATCCTGTTGACTCAATAACGGGAAAAACTCTGTGTCTTCGTTAATTACCGGTATCATTTGACTGAAGTCGAGCGTGTCAAAATTGTTCATATATTATTGTTCTCTAATCCGACAAGTTGTCAGATTTCCGTTCTATATTCTATTCGTAAATTGCGGTAGATACTATTGCAAGCAAAATGCCAAAACAAAAAACTGGTATTATTTGTGCTATGTCTTTATATAGCCCTGCTAAATCGTCATGTTCAAGACGACAATGTCAGGTTACTTCATACAGAAGTAAAAGATAGAGTTAGCATGAGTCGGGTTATTGTGGAAATGTTTATAAGTATTTGTTGTTCGCTTAAACTTATTGCGGCATATTTACTCTAATACAGAATGAATAATTAAAAAAGTGATATGAATTTAAAATTTGTGTGTAATCCAGGAAAATTCCTAAAAGTTGGCATCGCTGCAGCCGTTTTGGCTATGACAACATTAACTGTTCAAGCGCAACAAGAAGAGCATCGTAACCCGAATGTACGACTTGGCCAGAAAGCGTTATTGGCCGGTGATTTCAAGTCAGCCGTGGTACATTTGGAAAAAGCTTTGCCTGCAGAGTCAGGAGACCCTGATGTACTTTACTTGTTGGGCTATTCGCAGTTCCAGTCGGGCAACTTTCAGGAAGCTGCCAAATCGTTTGAGAAGGTTATTGCCTTAGATGCAAAGAATGCAAATGCATACTATTATAAGGCAAAGGCCAACAATACGTTAGCGGTAGCTAATGAAGCTAAATTGTCGGACGGCCAACGTGAGCAGCTATTACAATCGTCGATAGCCGACTATACTAAAGCCATCCTTGTAAACGCAAATGATGCTAAACTTTATCAGAATAGAGCTGTGGCCTACCGTGATTTGGGAATTTTAAAAGGTACACGGGGAACAGATAGCTACAACAAGACTATTGCTGCCGATGCATATAATAAAGCCATTATGGACTATGAGAAGGTCCTGACATATGATACAGCTCGTAAAGATATCCGTACAGAGATAAAAAAAGCGGGTGTATATCGGGATAATCTGAAATAGTTCTTATCCATCCATTGTCATTGTGAGGAACGATTGTAAAGTTGCCTGGCATCAGGTTGGAGTGTGGGACTGATGTAACCAATCTGCGTAAGTCAAATGCAGATTGGTTTATGTTTGCAATGATATATTTCTTGAAGAGCGGTTACTAAATTTGCGTTAGTTCGAGTACCAACGATTCGCCGCGGGCAAAATGTTTAATCAATATGTCTTTTGCCTGCTCATAGTTTTCCTTTTCGATTGCGTTGACAAGACTGGTGTGTTCGCTTTCCGTAATTTCATAATCATTGGGATCAGTTTGTGCCTGACCGATCTTTTGATGGAAAAGAGGAATATTACTCGCACTATATATATCGTTCAATTTAGTATTCCCCGCTTCCAGGATAATTGTTTCGTGAAACTTAATGTCAGCTTCACATGCGCCGCTATAATAGCCTTTACTAATCATGTTACTATAGTCGTCACATATTTCACGCAATTTAGAAGAGACTTCCGCCGCTCTCTTGTTTTGTATGATCAGCTTTATAGCACCTGTTTCTAAAATTTCCCGTAATTCTTTAATTTCCTGAATATCTTTTGGCGTAAAGCTTTTAACAAAAAAGCCGCCACGTTCTCCCCGTAGGAGTAGTTGTTCCCCCAACAAGCGTGTCAATGCTTCTCGGATAGCCATCCTATTGATGCCCAGCTGCTTTGACCAGGCGTCTTCCTTTAACCGTGTGCCCGGTAGGAGCTGGTTTGCCAATAGTTTTTTTCTGATTTCCGTATAAGCTTTATACGCTAATGAATCTTCCTTCATCTTGCTGTTCGTTGTTTGATTAACAAAATAACGAATTTTTGTTGTCTTATCCTATTGTTTGTTGTTTACACGATACTCCAGCAGGGTTATCGTTAGTGTGCTTAACAATACAAGCCCTCCTCCGATAAGAGCTAAGGTGGATAGTTGTTCGCCCAACCATATCGCGGCAATTGGTAGTCCGAAAAATGTGATGAGATAATTTGACAAAGCTACTTGTATAGCATCCAGAGCCTTTAAGGCTTTAAAAAAAAGTACCATGGACAGAAAATTGTGGAAAACTGTAAGCAGCAGCATACCGGTCCAGGTTTGTGCGGAAAATCGTGGGATAATGGAGAGTGTATGGCTTTCGTAAATAAAAACGAGCGGTGTAAGCAAAATTACCATGGCAATATAAGTGTAAAAGACCATTTCGATTTCACTGTAGCTTGTTGCGACTCGCTTACATCCTGTGTTGTAGTAAGCATTGCCAATGATTGCCAGGAATATCAAACCATTACCTATCGTATATCGCGAGCTGAAGTCAAGTTGTGCGATGTCACCCACAGAGCATAATCCTACTCCTACCAGTGCAATGCCGAAGCTTATCCATCTCAGGGGTGTCATACGTTCCCTGAGTAAGAAAAATGCAAAAATAGCTGTAACCACTGGAAGACTCAATGAAAGGACTGCAGCATTACTGGCCAAAGAGAACTGTGTGCCCCACGTCATTAGTACCTGTGCCGGAAATGCCCCCAAAAGCGCTAACTGACCAAAGACCAGGACGTCTTTCAATTTCTTTTTGCCTTTTCTAAATTCTTTTGCGACGAAAGGAAATAGCCCAATGGCGGCCAACAGCATAGGAGCCCATACTGTAAAGTAGGGGCCGACCTGATCTTGTACCAATTTTATGCAGGTAAATTGAGAAGCCCACATTAAGTTACAGAGGACGAGCAATGTCCAGGAGAAGAGTGTTTTATTCATGTTGGGTTTTATTGAATAATTCGGCCTGTTGTATATTTTGCCAGAGCTTCTCCGTCGATTTGTACACCTAATCCTCCAGCCTGTGGGACGTGCGCACTGCCGTGTTCGAATTTGATGGGTGATAAGATCAGATCGTCTTCGCGGACCAGTTCGCCAAATAAATCCGATGGGATGGTGCAGTTTATGCTTGCCGCTGCAATGTGAAGGCCCATAGTCTCCGAAATACCCAAATCTACTTCTGAACCTCTCCAACAGCTTTTTCCCTCCAGGTGGGCAATCTCAGCCAGCAATATTGAATTATAGGCCGATCCGTTAAAGTTGTAGCCATCTGCTGCATCTGCCCGTACAAATGCAATGATATCCTTTATATCCTGCGTATAAGGAAGGGAAATATGCCTATAAAGTGGTATGTCCAATTGTGTCCTTAACTTTTTGAACCCAGCGATATCCTCATGTAGGATAGGGTCTTCCAATCCCAACATTACAGATGATTCGACACCCTCCATAAGTTGTAGTGTCTTTTTGACCGTTCCCCACCGCTGGTTCGGATCTAGCAGGATTTTTATTCCGTCGCCACATTTATGTTTGATCTCAGCAGTCCACAGTCGTACCGGATCTTCATCTGAGCATTTGAATTTAAATGCTTTGTGACCTTTTTGCATGGCTTCGTATGCTTTTTGTGCTGCATCTTCCGGTGTCCGTCTTCCAGTCCATCCAAAACATTCAATTTTATCGCGATACGCTCCGCCTAATAATTGATGAATGGGAACCCCCAGTAATTGTCCTGCCAAATCCAGTACCGCACATTCGAATGCCTCATAAATGCGTTGATCGGTGATCGGGAGCCGCCTCCAATTGAGTTGGCGTATATCTGTGCCAACAAGTGTACGTACAGCATCTTGTAGGTGTTCTTCCCTTGCACTGCGGTAGGTTTCGCCAATGCCTACTAAACCATTTTGTAGCTTTATCTGAATGATCCATTTCGGTTGATTAGCAAACGCTGTCCAGCTCTCGCCTGTTAGAAACTTTTTAGCGAAACCTTTATCTGTATCGTGGACTGTGTCTGAGTTGAGGCTGCCCGGACGCGCAGGGACAATAACTTCCGTTGCGGTTATTGATTGAATGGTTGTGTCTTTCATATTTTTGTTTTGTCCTCTCTTTTATATTAGCTGTTTGTATATTTCTCTGCCAGCTTCCGGATATCATACGAAAATTCCAAGAAACGTTCCTCCCATTTCTTTGCTGTTTCGGGCGTGTATTTATAAAATCCATGTGCATTCGATACTCCTTTTCCTCCCGCTGCAACAATATCTTGTATGAGTTGAGGTACAGTGTCTGCCTTATTCAGTTCAGGAAAGAGATCTTCCATAACGGTGAGGTAAGCTGGTATTCCCGTTAGATCCATAAATCGAAATGGCCCGGCAAGAGTGATCCAATAGCCAAGGTCATTGCGTACCGATCTATCTACATCCTCGATAGAGGCATATCCATTTTCTACAAGAAAAAAAGCTTCACGCATCATGGCATACATGATTCTGTTGGTGATAAATCCACGGATGTCTTTTTTGATTAATGAAGGTTCCTTCCCCCAGCTTTCAGCTAAGACATATATGCGTTGTGCATACCGTACATCGGTTTGCTGCCCACAGATAATTTCCATAAAGCGAGTTACATGTGCAGGTTCTGCCCAATGAATACCTAAAAGACGCTCAGGATGGTTCAATCCCTCCTGAAGAAGAGATACCGGGATTGCAGATGTGTTACTGCCAATGATGGCTTGTGGAGATAATATACTCTCCAGGTTCCTAAACAGTTCTTTCTTTACAGTCATATTTTCCGTAACCGCTTCAATGACTACGTTATGTTCGGATAAGTCGTTTATGTTGTCCGTTATCCGGAAACGTCTCAGGATACTATCAGGCTTTTCATCGATCAGCTGCTCCCTATAAAGCTGTTCCAGCAGTTGTCTTATACGTGTATCCGCTTCATTCCTTTTGTCAGCGCTGGATTCAAGAGATACTACTGGATGCCCGGCAGCTAAAATACATGCGGCTATGCTGCTGCCCATCAGTCCTAGGCCGACAGTTCCTATGGGTATTAGTTTGTTCATTGTCTGTCAATTTTGGCTATAGCATCTATTTCTACCTTTATACCATCCGATAGCGTGGATTGTACAGTTGTTCTTGCTGGTTTAACACCGCTGAACACCGAGGCATACGTTTTATTGAACCTGTCAAAATCGCTGATATCGCTCAAATGCACGGTGCACTTTACGATATTGTTCAATGTTCCTCCGGCTTCTTCTACGATCTTCTGGATATGCTGTAACGTTAATAGGGTTTCCTCTTCAATCGTTCCCCGGGCCACTTCACCTGTTTGCATATTCAGGGGGCCTTGTCCGCTTACAAAAAGCCAGCCATCAATCCATACTCCTGCTGAATAGGCTCCTGTGTCTGCTGTTTTGTCCGGGTATTTTATTTCTTTTTTGCTCATATTGAATTACCTGAGTTTTAAAATCTATATAACTCTATTTCTTTAGTCTTTCCATAAGTGGCCAATCTTTGAACTCCGAAACAAAGTTGACCAATGCTTGTAAAGCTTCTTTAAATAAATGTTCCCCTTTCTCCTTTGTTCCTAGTTGCGGTTCCCCGCTAGCGCCGTTGTCGGATATATAAGCTGTAGATTTGACCATGCAGATACCTCTATAGGGTTCGTCGTCTTCCCAAGGGATATATCCGTTGGATGGGGGACGTTGGCTTCTTTTTATATATTCCCGTTGGACTTGCCCGGGATAAAGATGTAGTATCAGGCTTGTCTCGTATTCACAGGCGTGGCTTAGTGCAGGACTTTCCATTGGTGGAGCTCCGGCAAATGGTTTTCCCGCCACTTCCCAGTAGGTTGCCAGCACAATATTTGCCGGGTAAGTGTTTTCAGTATGATTGCTCAAGACAGATAATGCCTGTTTTACGGGAGTGATATTGCCTCCATGGCCATTGAGAAGAACAATCTTCTGAAACCCACATTGTAAAAGCGATTGTATTAACTCTACAATCAATGTAGTATATAAGGTAGACGAAATGCTGATCGTTCCACCAAAATCCAGATGATGGTGACTGGATCCGAAAGGAAGGGATGGGCAGACTACTACATCTTCCGACAATTCTCCCTCCAAAGCCAAAGATAGTGCTGTAATAATGTGTGTATCGGTGCCTACAGGCAAATGCGGTCCGTGCTGCTCTATAGCTCCTAAAGGTAGTACCACTACCTTATCTCGATTCTGGTTCAGTGTATTAACGTCTTTAGTAGAAAATATCATAGTTTAAGTTGTAAAATTTCAATAAACAAATATAGATATAAATATTAATGTAAACAATTTTTGTTAAAAATGTAAACATATATAATTAACATAATGTGATTTAAATTCGTAATTGTGGTATTCCGGTTTAAATTATCTGTTTATAGTTTGCATCAAAATAGTTTTATTTTCAGCTTTGTAAAATAGCTATATAGTGGATTTTAGGAGATTTATTGCGATTGTGTCCCTTTTTCTTCATCTTTTTTGAAGAAAGTTTAAAAAATATTTTTTATTTACAAAATATGTTTATATTTGTAAACATAAGTTATGATACTTCTATAAGCATTAAGTAAAATTAGTTGTGTGTTGTGTGATTTTAGATTGTTTTAGTCTTGATGCCGGCAATTGTAAACTACGATTAATACATATTTATGAAAAGAAAAATGAGAATAAAAATTGGCACCAAAGAATGTGTTGCGCTATGCATGCTTAGGTACGTGCTTGTGTTCTTTATTGTTGCATGTATTGATGTGATATATACATCTCTCTATGCGCAAGAACAAGCGGTAATGACTGGTCATGTGTTTACAGATGCTGGTGAACCAATTGACCAGGCGACTATAGCAATTAAAGGTACACCTGACGTTGTTAAAACTGATAAGAATGGTAGGTTTGTCATTCAAAATATAGTGAGAGGTGCTGTATTAAATGTCTCTCATATAGGTAAACTTTCGCGTGAGATTGTCGTGGACGGAGGGTCTGAGGTAGTAATAGTCCTCGAGGATGACGTGATAGGAATGGAAGAAGTTATTGTCACAGGTTATGGTACGCAGCGAAAGGTTGATCTTACAGGTGCTATCTCATCCGTCAATACAAAAGATTTACAAAAAGTTGTGGCAAGATCTGCCACTCAGGCTTTGCAAGGGATGGTTGCGGGTGTCGATACGAGAAATTATGGTTTACCCGGGGAAGGAAGTAAAATTCGTGTTCGAGGTGTAACTTCGTTCGGTGATAGCGAACCTTTGGTTATTGTTGACGGGATAGAGCAAAACTTGAATTATATAAGCGCACAGGACGTCGAGTCAATACAGGTATTGAAAGATGCCAGAGCTGCGGCGATTTTTGGCGTTAGAGGAGCAAATGGCGTCATCCTGGTGACAACAAAAAAAGGAAAAGCAGGCGAACCTAAAATTCTTTACAACGGATATGTTGGTATAACGAATCCTTTGCAGGGAAATGTATATGATATTCTATTGGATTCGGAAGAATTTATGCAAGTGCATAAAATTGGTAACCCTTCATTGGCCTTGTTTATAAACGGCATGCCTGATTATACTTATAATAGTCCTTTGGGTAGTGGAGTTGCATTTGCGGGAGATCTGGTCGTAGATCCATCATTATATTTTCGTGAAGACCCTAATCGAGGCAATAATTATTTAATTCAAGCTGTAAATAAAGAAGGAACGGATTGGTTTCACGAAGCATTTAAACGAGCTATGTTTACAGAGCATAATCTCTCTGTTAATGGAGGAACAGAGAAATCGAAATATGCTTTCTCACTCGGTTATCAGGATGAAAAAGGTACTCTGGTAAAATCCTTTTCTGAGAGATATACAGCTCGTATAAATACGGAGTTTAATATTGGCAAAAATATCCGAATAGGTGAGAATGCCAATGTTGTGTATAGAGACTACCTTCCTTTTAATACAGGGACAGAGTTTGGGGGAATTGCAGCTTTATATAAGCTTTATCCGACCATGCCTGTGAAAGATATAATGGGAAACTGGGCTGGTACTTGGGTAGGGCCTCAATTGGGGGCTGAAGCTAATCCGGTTGCTGCATTACATAGATCTGCAAAGAATTCCGAGTATACGAATTACAATATTGTGGGGAATGCTTATGCAGAAGTAGATTTCTTAAAAAACTTTACGGCGAGAACAAGTCTAGGTTACAATATCCAGAACTTCTTTCAGCAAAATTGGATCGGGGCAAGAGCTGAGCAGGCTGAAGGTTATGCAACTGTAAATAGATTGATCAATAGTGCATCAACTAATAATCAGATGACTTTTACAAATACTTTAAATTATAAAAAGATATTTGACAAACATAATATAGATGTTTTAATTGGATCTGAAGCTATAAAAACGAAAGGTAGAAGTCTGAGTGGACAATCAGATGATTTTTTTAACGATGACTATTACTATCTTGTTTTAGGAAATGGAGCTCAAGGTTTAACGGCTAGCAGCGGCGTCTCGGAAGAAGCTTTATTCTCGCTTTTCGGACGAGCAGATTATAATTATGATGGAAGATATTTGTTTGGTGCGACGGTAAGACGAGATGGGTCGTCACGATTCGGGCCTGAGAGCAGATACGGCGTTTTCCCTTCTTTTTCTGTGGGCTGGCGGCTGTCTCAAGAAAAATTTCTTCGAAATATATCCTGGTTGAATGAATTACGTTTACGTGGTAGCTATGGAATAGTCGGCTCACAGAATAACGTGCAATCCCAAAATCAATTCTCCTTATATACGACAAGCAGAGCTTTTACGGATTATGATCTAAACGGAACAAGTAATTCAATTGTGAAAGGATATGCGAAGAGCCGAATAGGAAATTCATATACAGGATGGGAAGAGAATAAAGTTGCCAATATTGGATTTGATCTTACGGCATTTAATGCATTTAATTTTCAACTGGACTTTTATAAAAAATCTGTTAATGGACTTTTGTTTACAGAACCACTTCCTGCCGTCATTTCTCCCTCAGGAGTGAGCAGTCCAACAGTTAATATTGGAGATATCCAAAACACAGGTTTTGATGCCAACGTAGGTTACACGTTCAAAGAGATTACTAAGGATCTAAATGCATCCTTATCGTTGAATGTTACTCATTATAGAAATAAGATTATAAAACTCCCCGATCCGGGATATTTTGCAGCTGGCGGGGTCGTATTCGGCGACTATACACGAAATGAAGTAGGCTATCCAATGGGTATGTTTTATGGCTATAGAGTTCTTGGCTTGTTTAACACATCGGATGAGATTTTCAATGCTCCGGTACAAAAGGATGCTGAACTGGGACGCTTTCAATTTCTCGATTTTGATGGTAGTGATGAAATTACTTCAGATGACCGTCACTTTCTTGCGAATCCCCATCCCAAATTTACTTATGGTTTTACGTTAAATACAGACTATAAGGGGTTTGATCTGATGGCGCATTTTTATGGTGTCTACGGTAACACCATCTTTAACGCCATGAAGGCATATACCGATTTCTATCAATATTATCCATTTTCAAATAAAGGTAGATCATTGCTAAATGCATGGACGCCGACGAATACAAATACTACTATCCCCAAGATAGAAAATACCTCATCGTTTAGTACCAATCAATATTTTAGTTCCTATTT
The DNA here is from genome assembly GCA_040392845.1 of Sphingobacterium sp. Taxonomy (GTDB): domain Bacteria; phylum Bacteroidota; class Bacteroidia; order Sphingobacteriales; family Sphingobacteriaceae; genus Sphingobacterium. Next base: position 12,022 of record JBEBVG010000023.1, read on the forward strand.
TTTGGAAAGCGGGTCATATTTCAGACTAAAAACGATCACTCTGGGTTATACCATAAATCCTGAGTATCGTCTCATCAGATCTGCAAAAATATCAAATTTGAGATTTTACGCTCAGGCCACCAATTTGTTCACTATCACTAAATACTCTGGGCCTGATCCGGATATTGCCGCAGGGTCTAACTCGAGCTGGGGTGTCGACATAGCTACGTATCCTACTAATGAGGCGAGATTTACTTTTGGAGTTAATATAACATTCTAGAACATAATTAGAAGACTAATATGAAAAAGACACTAAGCTACTGGATAATGATTGTGATTTTCTCGACATCATGTAGTAAAAGCTTTTTAGAAATACCACCATATGCACAAGTAAGTGAATATACATTGTCCAATAAAGACGGTATAAATATGCTATTGGTTGGAGCATATGCTACCTTGGACGAGTTTGCTTCAAACAATGGATATTATTTGAATAACTATACTAATCCTGATGACGCTCGTGCAGGATCTAATGGTGGAGTAAACTCCGAATATGATTGTTTTGGACTTGCTGCAAATGCTGGAATACCAAATTCAAGATGGACAGAACAGTACCTTTTTATCCTTAGAGCTAATACGGTGCTTGAAATTTTACCTAATGTTACAGACATTTCTGATGAAGATCGTGTAAAAATAGAAGCTCAAGCCAGGTTTATACGAGGTTTTCATTATTTGAAAGCAGCTATGCTATGGGGTAATGTACCATGGATCGACGAAACCGTGAATTATGGAAGCAGAAACTATCTTGTGGGCAATGACCAGGATATTTACCCTAAAATTGAAGCTGATTTTATGTTTGCGGCAGAAAATCTTCCTGTAATTTGGAATGAAGTAGGACGGGCAAATAAATGGGCGGCAAAAGCATTTTTGGTTAAAACTTATATGTTTCAAAAGAAGTTTGAAGAAGCCAAAGTGCTGCTAGACGATATTATTGCTAATGGGAGAACCTCCAACAACTTAAAATATGCTCTTTTACCTAAGTATCGTGACAATTTTAGAACGTCTACTAAACACGGTTCTGAAGCGGTATTTACAGTACAGAACTCTACTTACGATGGAGCCGGTGGAGCCAACGGTAATATGATATATTTTCAAAATGGTACCTATGGTGGGCCAGGCAATAATGGCTATGGATGGTACCAGCCTACATTTGATTTAGTTGATGCTTTTCAAACCAATGCCACAACAGGACTTCCCTTACTCGATACGTATTACCTAACTCCTATACCTTCGGATTATGGGCTCACGGCCAGTCAGGCATTTACGCCTTACTCTGGCACATTGGATCCGCGCCTTGATTGGTCTGTAGGAAGAAGGGGAATACCTTACCTGGACTGGGGAATTAATCCTGGTGCTTCATGGGTAAGAAATCAAGCCACCGGTGGACCTTACACTGCTGTAAAACATACGGCCGAAAAGGCGACAGTAAGCACAGATCGAGAAGGGACTAATCGGACAAATGTGCCACATAATCATATCCGGTTTGCTGATGTATTGCTATGGGCTGCTGAATGCGAGATAGAGGTGGGAAGCTTAGACAAGGCGGAAGAATATGTGAATAGGATTAGAACTCGGGCAGCTAACCCAGACGGATTCGTGTATAGATATAATTCGGACGGTTCAATTTCCAATACCCCCGCAGCAAATTATAAGGTAGGCTTATATCCTTTGGGTCAGTTTGCGACAAATGGCAAATCTTACGCGCGGAAGGCTGTTCGATTCGAACGACGACTGGAGTTGGCAATGGAGTATCATCGGTATTTTGATTTAATGCGATATAACGGAAACGATTTTGATGTGGCCAAATATCATAATGATTTTATGCAAAGAGAAGGAGAAAGGATGAAAACATTATTTCCGGGAAACCCTTATCTGACGGGACGTTTTACAAAAGGAAAAAATGAATTGTGGCCTATACCGCAACAACAGATTTTCCGAAGTGTCGGATCCGATGGTATTTCGGTCTTGAAACAAAATCCAGGTTATGAACAATAGAATCGATAAATTTTAAATAAATCTGATATGAGAAAAATAGTTTATATACTCTTATTGGCCACGGTCGGGTGTTCCAATATAGGAGTTGAGGGATTAGATGGTAGGAAAGAACGATCCGTTGACTTACGGCCTTATCTTACCTGCAATAGGTATAATACAACACAGATAGATAGTATTAATAATGCTTTGAAGTCAGCGATTGACCGAGCAGCCAATCTTCGTACTAAAGCAGTGGCTGCGGCATATTTTATAACTCATAGTTTTCCCTATGCTATTCCTTATGCTTATGAGACTTCGCGAGCGGGGTATAAATTGATATCTCGGTATTCCCGGGAAGGCTTTTTTCTCAGTCCGGTCAATGAAGATGGACATACTTATCAACCATGGGGTTGTGATGTTCCTACACCTGCAGGTTTGTATACAGATGTAGCTAATCTGGGAGCAGACTTTGCCAATGGTATCCATTGCTCGGGGTTTACAAACTGGTGTTGGTATAACGCAGGTATCACCGATATTCGTTCCGACACAACACATGCTGACGGATACCAGAATCTACCCGGCGTAATAAAAGAGAATCTTCCAGCAGTAAAAGATGAAATGAAAGTGGGAGATTTCCTATACTTCAAAGGACACGTAGCCTTTATTATGGAGATCAATGGTGATATCGTCAAGATAGGAGAAAGTGCCTTATGGAATAGCAACCACACCGATAGAAGGAACGGTGTACGGTGGTTTACGTTCAATAGATCCACAGTAGATTACACTACTTTTCGTTTTAAGTACCTGTTGAAAATGGGACACATTTACGGAGAGTTTTGATTTGGTCAACTATATTATTATAGCGTTTGCGCTTAGATTTTTTTACTAAAATACAATCAGACTATGAAAAGTACAATGTTCATTTGGATATTTTCTGCCCTGACAATTTCTTGTGCAGAAAAGATTGAATCGCTGGATTATACTCATTTAAATGAAAATTTAAAAGATCAGGAATTAATGATGAAAGGTTTATTTGACAGTGAGCCACTTGAAGTGGAGATCGATACCACTCGTCCTCTTTTGGAATTTGGTGTCAGCCCGGTATCGTATTATACAAGTACACAGATTGATCAGTTTAATGCATACTTAGTTAGCGATATTGGAAGCAAGGTTGGATTAAGAAATAAAACAGTAGAGGCCGCAGATTTTTTGATGAGATTTGCACGAGTAATTCCTTATGCTTATGAATATGGCCGGCCGGACTACAAATATGTAGCAAGGTATGCCCGAACAGGACTGTTTTTTGAAAACTTTGATGAGGGTGGATATACTTATCAGTCCTGGGGAAGGCCTGTCAGTGTAATCCCCCCTTACTACGACTATGTTTCAAATCTTGATAGCACCTATATCAATGGATTACATTGCTCTGGATTCATTGGGTGGTGTCTTCATAATGCCGGATATTCCAAGCCCACACTAGTCAATCTTGACACTGTCACTGCAAATGGATATGGTAATTTCCCCGAAACATATCAATTGGATTTTGCTGGAAATGTCGACTCGATAGAGGTAGGTGACCTTTTGCATTTTCCGGGCCATGTCGCTATTGTAACCCGAATTGATGGTGCATGGATCACTATTTCTGAATGTGCATTATGGTCAAATAACCATACCGATCCTAGAAATGGAGCTAGAAAGAGAAAGTTTAATCGTTACCATGCAAATATAGCTAACTATCGATTTAAAAAGTTGATTAAAATGCGAGATGCTTATGACGAATGATGTATTAAAAAATACCCTGTAATAAATTTTAAAACCTCAAAAAACATATCAAAGTGAAGAAAATAATTGGCTATATATTATGTGTTTGTCTGTCATTAAATGTCTTTTTAGCAAATATTTATGCACAAGCGCTATTTCCTGATAAGGAGCCGATCGGTACAGCCTCTTTGTCGATAGAAGAGTATAAGATATCTTTGCAGAATCGGATCATCTCCTTATCCATTTTGATAAATCGGGATAAAATTATAGGTATTGAAGTACACAATCGTATAAATGATGCGAAATTTAAATTTTCTGCGGAACAATTATTTCATTTTTTTGATTCCACAGGAAAAATAATGAGCCTATCTGATTTACGCTTACAAAACAATCCGAAAAATATTGCTTTCACAGATGGAAAACATGTTCATCTTCGCTTAGCTCATCCTGTATCTTCATTTTTGATGGAGTGGAGGTTGGTTTTAGGTGACGACCAAAATTTTATACGACAGTTTTTAGAAATTCGGTCTGACCATGAGATCAATGAAATTGTTGCATTGCCTATCTCATCAGACTATAATCCTACAAAGATAGGACGTGTAGATGGCTCACCATTAATAGCCGGTGATCTCTTTTGGGCTATTGAAAATCCATTATTTAACGTTGATCAAGATGCCGGAGTGACAACCTTATCCGTTATGCCCTTCGATGTCAGAACAAGCCTTGCCGATCCTCACCTTTACAAAGAAACCTTTGCTATAGGAGCTTATCCTAAAAATCAATTAAGAAGAGCCTTTTCATTTTATCTGGATAAAATACGGGCAAAACCGTACAGGCCGATTACTTTTTATGATTCTTGGTATGACTTGTCTTATGATTTAAATGTGTTGACAGAAGATGCTTGTATGGAACGGGTAAAGGTCTGGGGCGACGGTTTACAGAAAAGATCGTTGCATTTGGATTATTTTTTATGGGATAGCGGCTGGGACGACTGGAATAATATGTGGAATTTCAATCCAGAACTACCTCATGGATTTAAGAAAATTGAAGTGGAGGCGAAGAAATATGGTAGCAAAATGGGGGCATGGTTATCTCCTTGGGGAGGATATAGTCCTTTTCTGAAAGTAAGATTGGATAATACCAGAGAGCATTATAAGATATTTAGGATTGATGAGGAGGGAGACCATAATCTTTATAAAGGACTAACCCTAACAGACCCTAATTATTATAGCTACTTTAAAAGTGTGATGTTTGATCTTATAGAAAACCATGGCGTCAGACTATTTAAGATCGATGGGATGGGGCCGGGAAAAGATGCCAATGGTGCAGGAAAGTATCGGCACGAAATGCAGGCACTTATTCATCTGATAGAAGAAGTCAGGACTTTTGCTCCAGATGTATACATCAATCTTACAGTGGGTACCTGGCCGTCTCCTTTTTGGTTATGTTATGCAGACAATATATGGAAAGGTGGAGACGATTACGGTTTTATAGGAGAAGGTAATACAAGGCAACGATGGATGAATTTTCGTGATCTAGGCATTTTGAAAGGTGTCAAGGAAAGAGCTCCATTGTGTCCGATCAGCTCCGCTATGCTACATGGAATCACCAATGCAGATCTTGGACCTATCGCGAAATATGAAACTGATGATCCTGTTATAGAACAGGATATATGGTCTTTTTTTGCTAGTGGAACTAGTCTTCAGGAATTATATATTAATCCACATAAACTTAGTTCATATTCATGGGATGTGTTAGCCAAAGCTATGAGATGGAGTAAGGATCATAAAGACGTTCTGATTGATGCGAATTGGGTAGGGGGAGACCCATCGGCAGGAGAGATTTATGGCTATGCAGCTTGGGGAGGAGAGCGCAGTACATTGATGTTAAGAAATCCTTCTTCTAAGCAGCAGGAATACGCATTTAGATTGGTTGATGTGTTAGAATTGCCTGTAGGATATGAAGGCCATTATGACTTATATGATGTTGTCAAAGAAAGAAATGCAGGTGTAACACATTCGGACAAGCCTTTCAAAATCAAGCTCAAACCATTTGAAGTAGTAGTATTAAACCTGACAAAAAAATAAGGAGATAAAGGCTCTGCTATTAAATAGGCTGAATCATGAAAAAGAAAATGGGTCATAATTCTGGAGAACAAAAGGATATGTCTAAAGTGACAAGAAGGGCGGCTTTGAAAGGAGCTGCGATGTTGGGTATGGCGAGCGTTTTGCCGACAAGCGGCATTGCTGCTTCGCTGAAGAGAAGACAACGTAACATTATTATTGAAGAAAATACCAGGAAAGGCTCTCAGAATTGGCAATTGACCCGAGTGCGGCCAGATAAATCTCATCAGCGTACACCCTGGATAGAAGGATATTGTAATAAGCAAAGCGTTCGGGCTGGCGAGACTATCGATATTATGGTGTCCACTGATCCCAAAAGGGATTTTATCATAGAGATCTTTAGGACAGGTTATTACAATGGAAGAGGTGCGCGTCTGTTGGATACTTTGGGGCCGTTTCCCGGTAAGGTGCAACCGGTCCCGTCACCAGGAGAAAAAAATATCCACGAATGTAAATGGGAAAAGACTACTTCCGTGACAATACCGGAAGATTGGATAAGTGGGGTATATCTTGGAAGGTTAACAACTATTCAACAGGACGCACAGGATCCATATTGGCAGAGCTATGTCATTTTTATTGTCAAGGACGATAGACCAGCAGATATCCTTATCCAATGTTCAGATAATACATGGCAGGCCTATAATCGATGGCCCAGCAATTACTCATTATATACACATCCTAAGGGAGAGCAAGGTCCCTGGGCAGATGTAAGTTTTGATCGACCCTACGGACGACAGTCCCAATATAATGGCGTCGTAAACGATCCTTTATCTTTTGGTTCGGGAGAGTTCCTTTCATTTGAGTATCCATTATCTTATTTTTTGGAGCAACACGGTTATGATGTAACCTATTGTTCAAATAGTGATATGCTTACGCCAGATAGAGGGATAAAATGTAAGGCTTTTATCAGTGTAGGACATGACGAATACTGGGATGTGCGTCAATATCATAGTCTAGCCACAATGAAAGAAAAGGGGGTAAATTTGCTTTTCTTTTCCGGAAATACAGCGTTATGGGTAACTCCCTTTCGTGAAAGTACCGGAGGTAACCCAAATCGAATTATTTTTCGTGGAGGTCCCTATGGGAAGCATCAATGGTCACAGGAGCGTATAAAGTTGTATGGTCCATTTCCTGAGCAAGGGCCGGATGAAGGATATTTAATGGGGGTTAGAAATGTCCGACCAATTACCGGTGGAGGAGACTGGACTATAACAGCTCCTGACCATTGGATATTTGAAGGTACTGAAATGGAAAAGGGACAAGCTATACCAGGATTAATTGGATGGGAATTTCACGGGGATCCTCCAAAAATAGAGGGGTTGGAAGTTGTGGCAGAGGGCTGGGCCTGGTCATTGGGAGAGAATCCGGCAAAATGGTGTGCTGTCATTTATCCAGGGCCAAAAGACAATTTTGTGTTTAATGCTTCAACGATATTTTGGGCACAGGGACTTAGTATGCCGCCGGGTCATACTTTGCCTTGGTCACACTGGAATCGTCCTCATGGCCCAGATGAACGTGTGCAACAGATAACACATAATCTCTTAAAAAAAGCAATATTATAAACTAGTTATAAACAAAATATCCAACGATGATGAAATTAAATCTTATTGAATTTATACAATCTCAATTTCAGTATTTGGAATTGAAAAGCATGAATATATGCTGTCTTTTGCTCCTAATTTTGGTAGGCGGGTCGTGTGATAAAAAATCGGACACTATTCATTCGTCCGATGCTATTGTGTATATAAAAGGTGCGGAAAATCTCCAGGAGCATATTATTGAGCCTTGGAATGAGGGGACTTCACTGACATTGACATTTGCAGGAGCGTATACCGAAATTGAAGATATGTTAAAAGCTGCGCCAGCGGATATTGATCTTCATTTTAAGATCGATTTGTCTTTAGTAGAAGAATATAATACGAAGAGTGGTACAAACTATGCGCCTCTACCTATAAACAATGTTAGTATAGCAGTGTCAGCCTCCAAGATCGAAAAGGGAACTAAGGGGACTCCAGAATTATCTGCTACGGTTGACTTAAGCTCAGGCTTAGATCCATTCACCGAATATTTACTTCCAATTTCCATTGATCAAGTAAACGATGGTTTTAAAATCGATAAACGGAAAGGAACGATTTATTATAAAATTTCCGTTATGGACAATGCCCCGGTGCAAATAAAAGTAGGGCTCCTTACCAATACTTCCGGCAATATGGATATGACAAAGGTAGCTAATATTGCTAATCCGGAAAACCCGGATGTCCTAGTCGTATGTGAAATGGATAAAAATACGACGCGTTCTGGAGTACGAGATATGTCTGAAATTTTGAAAGATTTGCTTAATATTAAGCATTACCGATTTGTTAAGGGGCAGGATTTGCAAGGAGGGGAGTTTGGACTGACGATCTATTCTCGTTTTCCCATCAAAAACTTTACACCCTATATTCTGACAGGAAGCGATACTCGGCCTTTTGGTATAGCCGAGCTGGATGTAAATGGCCAAACATTCGTCATAGCTGGTATTCATCTAACTCATGTCGTAGACAATCAGGTTAATCAAGTTAATCAAGCACTTAGTCATCTTAGCGGAGTAAGCTATCCACTTTTTTTGGCCGGCCATCTCCAAGAAAATAGAGATCCACATCAGGCTACCACAATTTATCCAGTGCTTACTAACTCGGAGTTTGTTCTGCCTTGCTCAACATGTGCCAGAACATATAATTCCAATCCTACGATTCCTACGCAAGGAGGATGGACTTATGGTATGCTTTATAGACCAGAATCCAGATTTGAAGTTAAAGATTACAAAGTGTTGGTCTTGCCGGCAGGAGGTCTGACCTTGCACCATCCGATTTTTGCAACTTTAGACGTTTATTTTTACGGTGACAAAAATTAGCTTCTCCCTAGTATGGTAACCAAAACTGACCAGTCTGCCTATTCTTATGGAAGAGCTATTGTTAGCGGCTCCTTGGCTAATCTTTTAGTGTGGTACGACTGGTATATCTATGCGGCTTTTTCGATATATTTTTCGGGAGCTTTTTTCCCTCATGGGAGTATGACGGTACAGCTGTTACAGACGGCAGGTGTATTTGCCTTAGGCTTTTTAATGCGTCCTATTGGTGGACGGTTCCTTGGTGCCTTTGCGGACCGTTTTGGCCGTAGGAAATCTATGTTGCTGTCTGTATTCATGATGTCATTCGGTTCGCTGCTGATTGCGGTGACGCCTACTTACGATTCGATCGGTATTTACGCACCTATCCTGCTGCTGCTTGCCCGTCTTATCCAGGGACTCAGTATTGGTGGAGGTACGGGTATCACAACGGCCTATCTCACGGAAATGTCGCCACCGCACCGTCGGGGATTTTATGCGAGTTTTCAGTACGTTACACTGGTAGGAGGACAGATTATCGCCCTTGGACTGCTGATTGTCTTACAAAAGTTTTTGCTGACGGACATGCAATTGCATCAATGGGGATGGCGCATACCCTTTGCTATTGGTGCCGTGCTAACCTTGGGAATGCTGTACTTACAGAATCACCTTAGGGAGACTAAAGCTTATCAGGCCGTTCGTTCCAAGTCAGGCAATGTAAATAGGAATATCTGGTTACAGCTTGTGTGCCATCCCAAAGCTATCATGATGGTTGTGGGGCTGACATTGGGTGGAACACTGGCCTTCTATACAGCCATTATCTATATGCAGAAATATCTGGTCAACACAGGAGGTGTCTCTAAGGAGGATGCCACAATGATTACATTTATAGGACTGCTGATCTTTGCGTTGATCCAACCTCTTTTTGGGGCGCTTTCTGATCGTATAGGAAGGCGGCCCTTATTGCTCGCCTTTGGCATTCTTGGTGTATTGACAACGGTGCCGCTGATGACGGTGATCAGCAGATCCACCTCCAACTGGGAGATATTTGGTTTGTTACTGGTATATCTGGTTGTTTTGAGTGCGTATTCTAGCATTAGCGTTGTGGTCAAGGCTGAGATATTCCCTGCCGAGATCCGTGTGATAGGCGTGGGACTGCCACATGCTGTTACGGTTGCGGTATTTGGCGGATCGGCAGAATACATCGCATTGTGGCTGAAGAATGTAGGACATGAGATGTGGTTCTATTGGTATGTGACATTGGGCATTTTCATCTCGTTGGTCATGTTTATCGCGATGAAAGATACGCGTACCAACAACAGGATAGATGGCGAGCCGCATGGTTAACCTCTATAATCCATCATGGTATGACTTTATAATCCCTTATCATTAGAGAAATGTACAATCAACAATATGATATTATTGTAATCGGTGCCGGACTTGTGGGACTTTCCTCGGCTTACCATCTTCAACAGGCATTTCCCGACAAACGGGTGTTGGTTTTGGAGAAAGAAGGTACGGTTGCTGCCCATCAATCCTCACACAACAGCGGTGTAATCCATAGTGGTATATATTACACGCCTGGAAGTCTGAAGGCTCAAAACTGTATCACCGGGTACAACTTATTGGTCGATTTTGCCAGAGAGCATGGCGTTCCGTTCGATATCTGTGGGAAAGTGATCGTGGCGACCAGCCAGCAGGAGATTCTGGCGCTGAAGAAAATCCAGGAACGTGGCATAGCGAACGGAATGCATGGTGTGAAGATCATAACACCGGGAGGGATCCGGGAAATAGAGCCTCACGTAAAAGGGGAGATGGCATTGTGGGTACCACAGGCAGGCATCATCGACTATCCCATGGTTGCCCGGCGCTTATATGAGTTGTTTAAAAAAGGATCTGGAGACACTATCGCTTTTCATGAAGAGGTAGTCTCCATTCACGAAGATCGGCAGGGTGTGACGGTAGAAACATTGAAGAACAGCTATAGAGGGAAATATCTGGTTAGCTGTGCCGGCCTCCATTCAGATCGCGTCACCTCGCTTGTGCACAAGAACAACGATCTGCGTATCATTCCCTTCAAAGGATGTTATTATAAGCTCAGGCCGGAAAAAGAGTATCTGATTAACAATCTGGTCTATCCTGTTCCTGATCCGAAATTTCCTTTTTTAGGTGTCCATTTTACGCGGATGATCCGTGGGGGGATTGAAGCTGGGCCTAATGCGGTACTTTCCTTGAAGCGAGAAGGTTATGCTGCTGGCAGCATTTCCATAAAAGATACCATAGATACATTTACATGGCCTGGATTTTGGAAAATTGCTGCAAAATATGGTAGAACAGGATTGGATGAAGTATATAGATCAGTGTCGAAAATAGCCTTCACGAGAGCATTGCAGAAACTTGTTCCAGAAATTGTCGAAGACGATTTAATCGCGGGTGGTGCGGGTATACGTGCGCAGGCCTGTAGCCGTAGCGGTAAGCTCGTGGACGATTTTGATTCTAAGATTATCGGCAGGACACTGCATATACGGAATGCCCCGTCTCCGGCAGCGACATCTTGCTTGGCTATTGGAAAGAATGTAGCTGATAATATCAAAATGTTAATGTAATTATTTTATTTTTGTTTACATTTTTATTGTATATTTGTTATCAATTTTGGATTACTATGTTGTATGTTATATGTAAATTTTGTTTGAAATGATAGAGAATTGGAAAAAATCAGATGATTTATTAAAGAAAAATGAACAATATATCCCAGGTGGAGTGGTATCTTTGAATAGGAAATCAGCTCCTAACATTTGCTTTGCCAAGGGAGAAGGAAGCCGTGTATGGGATATTGATGGAAATGGATACATCGATTACCAAGCTGGATTTGCGGCGGCTTTTTTAGGACATAATGATCCTGATGTAAACACCGCCGTTGCATCTTCGTTGACGCATAAAGGTATACTCATGGGAGCCGGACCAACGGACTATGAAGGACATTTCGCCGAACTGTTTTGCAAATGTGTGCCCACCGTCGATAAGATCCAGATTACGACGACAGGTTCGGAAGCGACGTATCATGCGATACGTATTGCTCGCGCAGCAACGGGAAAAGACCACCTCATCGTTATGCAGGGTGGGTATAATGGATGGCATAATGATGTGGCAGGTAACGTTATCAGTAATCTTGCGGATATTGGCCCCCGGGTGAGCCCGGGTGAATATCCTTTTGATTCGTTGTCAGCAGGAATTCCGGGAGCACATAAGGAACTAGTGCATGTAGTTAATTATAATGATTTGGAGTCGGTAGCGTATATTGTTGCCAACTATCCGGTGGCTTGTATTATTTTGGAACCTATATTGCAGAATATCGGTATTGTTAAACCTAAGCAGGGTTATCTGCAAGGTTTGCGCAAATTGAGCGATGAAAGAGGGTTTTTGTTGATTTTTGATGAGGTGAAAACGGGATTCCGGCATGCTTTGGGAGGATACCAATCTATTTGTGGCGTGCAGCCTGATCTGAGTACTTTTGGCAAAGCGGTAGCCAATGGTTATCCGATGGGTGTGATCGGTGGCAAAGCGGAATATATGGATTATTTTATTCATCCGGAAAGGGAGAAACGGGTGCTTATTGCGGGGACATTTAACGCACATCCGTTGACGACCGTAGCGGCAATCGCCACCTTGGAAAAATTGGCCAATCCGGAATTTGATGTGTATGGTAAGGTGGAAAGTCTGGGGGCATTCCTCGAAGAGGGATTGAACGATATATTTTCTGCTTACGATAGGCCTTTTTATGTGGCACGGCAGGGGTCTGCTTTTTGTGTCTATTTTATGGATCATGCACCGGTAGATTTCCATGATGTGGCCAGTAATCATGATTTTGCTTTGGATAAAGCTTACAGGTATCGTCTTATACAAGAAGGTGTGTTTAATTTCCCGACACCGATTAAGCAGGGAAGTCTTTCTTTCGCGCATGCGGTTGCGGATATTGAAGAGACATTAGAGAAGACAAAGAAAGTGTGTGACGTGGTATTAGCGAAAAGTACGGAGAATGTCTTTGCGGTGAATGGTTAAAGTCGCTAAAAAGGGATCCCTCTTTGGTGATGAGGGATCACTTTCTGAAAAAATGTATTCCCTTTTTGCTACAAAGGGATCGCTTTTTTACAACAGGTGATCCCTCTTTCGGACAATGTGTTCCCTTTTTCGGAAAAAGGGAACGGTCTTTCTGAAAAAGGATTCCCTTTCTGTCAGGATGTATGCCCTTTATTAAAAAATGTGAATCCTTTTAAAAAAAATGTGATTCCTTTTTCAGAAAACGTATTCCCTTTTTTAGAAAATGTGATTGCATTTTTTCGGAATGTGATCCCTTATTTTCAAGAAGTGTTACCTTTTTATGACATATATATGTATTTCTTAGATAGGATAATCGAAATAATTTCGATTATCCTATTGTTTTTTTACATTTGTGTATGGATATTACTCGAATGATAGATACCCATGCCGACAGGCCATTCCCACACCAGCTTTTGATGTCCTGGTTAAAGGGATATAAACGTCCCAACGATAAGATAGCCGGGTTGAAAGCACAAGGTTTTTTGGAACCTCTAAAAAAGGGTTTATATATCGCTGGATCTTCTGCGTCTAATAGAAAGCCGGAAACACTGCTCGTGGCTAACCACATATTGGGTCCAAGTTACATCTCTTTGGAAACAGCATTGTCGTTCTATGGACTAATACCCGAACGCGTTTATGAAATATCCTCCATGACGACAAAAGCATCCCGTACTTTTGAAACAGTAATGGGCCTATTCACTTACACGTATCTTCCACTACCTTATTATTCCTTTGGGTTAAATATGCGGAAGTTATCGTCCAATCAATACGCTATCGTAGCATCTCCCGAAAAGGCACTGTGTGACAAAATCGCCAGCACTTCGGGATTGACGCTAAGAAGTATAGGCAAAGCCTATGATTACCTTGTCGATGACATGCGGATGGACGAATCAGCATTAAAGGATTTGGATACAAATGCGATACGCGGATGGCTTTCCCATGCGCCCAAGAGGGATAGCTTAAGGATGGTTGTAAAGATGATTGAACAGTTATGATAAGAGAATGGTTGGATAGCTACAAACCTGCAAATGAACAGGAAGCTAGGGACGCCTTGCGGGAAATCATGCAGGAGATTGCGCTTGCCGGGCTTTATCGGGCCGGTTTCTTTGAAAAGGCTGCTTTTTATGGAGGTACGGCTTTACGGATATTTTATGGATTAGATCGATTTTCGGAAGATTTAGACTTCTCGTTGCTCGAAGTTTCTACAGGGTTTAGTCTTAGTAAGTATCAAGAAGCCATCGTCAACGAATTTGAATCACTGGGAATGAAAGTGTCGATCAGAGAAAAGAAGAAAACCGTCAAAAGCAATATTGATTCGACATTTTTGAAATCAGAAACTCTTTGGAAGGAACTGGTACTTGAAGGTATTATTCCGCAGCAAGGTATACACCAGATAGCCAACATCAAGATAAAGATCGAAGTAGACAAAGAACCGCCCTTAGGTTTTGACACAGAAGAAAAACTGCTTTTACGTCCGTTTTCATTTTATGTGAAATGCTTTACACTATCGGATCTATTTGCGGGCAAAATGCATGCACTTCTATTCCGGAAATGGGGGAAAAATGTAAAGGGCCGCGATTGGTATGATATGGAATGGTATATAAAGAAAGGTACTGCCCTTAATCTTAATCATTTTCTATTACGTGCCAAAGATAGCGGAGATTGGACGGGAGACACCATAACGGAAGGTGAGTTTAGAGCGCTACTGACTAACAAGATCGATTCAGTAAACATGCAATATGTGAAAGACGATATCAAACGCTTTGTCAAGGACGCTAAACGTATGGACATCTGGAGCTCGAAATATTTCCATGATCTCGTATCGCATTTGAAATTGACAGCGGGGTAAGTACTAGGGCACTTCGTGGGATATTACCATTTTTACTTCTCCGTGGTTAATAAGGGAGCAAACTCCAGGTGCCCATCAT
>JBEBVG010000024.1:0-26360 GCA_040392845.1 Sphingobacterium sp.
AACTATTCACTCGGTTATAATTTTTCAAACTCCAACCAGAAAAATTATACCGATGCATTCATCTCAGATAACATGGGAACAACTTCCCGTATTGACACAGCTTATTCCCAACATCAAAATGATCTTTCTACCAACCAGGGAATTAATGCGAATATGTTTTTCAACTTTGAAACGATCAATATTAATATTTCGAATAGAACGTCTTATAAGCACCAAAACCTGGATGACTATTATAGAGAAATCGATCTGGCGCGGAGCTTTTGGGACAATAGCTTCAATATGGACGTCAATTATAAAATTTCGACGCGAAAAAATATACGTGTATCGTATCAGAACAGCAACATCATCCCCACCTTTGGACAACTCCAGCCGTTGCAGCCACAAACTAATGCGCTATTCAGACAAGAGGGAAATCCAGATCTACAACGTGCTACGCGGAACTCATTCCGCACGAACTACAATACGATCAGCCTACTGAAAGGAACGAGCCTGAATTTAAACGGCGATATTTCTTTTGTTACAAATCCCATTATAAATAAACGTGAAATAGACAACAACCGTATAACGACGAGCACATTTGTCAATATCCACGACCGGTCAAGCTGGCAAGCTAGTGTGAATGGCGGATTTAACAAACCTGTACTCAACAAGCAGGTTCAGTTCAACATTCACTCGAACGTAAGATACAACAATGGCTTCAGTTATATCCGTTACAACAATGCGCTCAACTACGAACTGAACAATCTGCAGAACACTAACGGGAGCCTTGGCGTTGGTCTGAACGAGCAAAATTCCAGTGGATTCGATTTTGATATAAATGCCAGAGTTGGTGCGAATAATCAACGGAACAGCTTGCAAAAAGATTTCAATTACACCAACCTGACGGGAGGTGGATCGGGTTATATCAAATATTTTTTACCCAAACAGTTTAATGTAACGACCAATGTTGTATACTCGTTTGAAGGACCTACCAAATTCTACGACAAGAGCATTCATCAATTTTATACGAATATAGAACTAAGCAAAAAATTGCTGAAAAATGAAAGTCTTGTAGTAAGTGTCAGAGCCTTTGACGTCTTCAACACGTTCAATACCGTAGATCGCAATGTTTCTGAAACCAATTTTTCTGAATCGACACAGCTGATGTTGACGCGGTACGTCCTCTTTGGACTGAAATGGGATTTTAATAAAAACTTAGGAAAGAAAAGAGATGAATAGATACATTTTACTCCTGGTGGCACTTGTCAGTATGGAGCTGTCTTATGCACAATATGCCTATTTTGGCAGCCGGGGAAAGATATCCTTCGACCGGACAATGTATACCCGGGCCCGTATGCGTGAGATGATGTCCAACTCGAACACAAACATGAATAGTAACAGACCTTTCCGAGGTGGGGATGTCAGCAATATGCCGGAGTCTACCACACAAAAAATGGAGATGTATTTTGATGAGAGTCATACCTTAATGATGAATGTAGATACTGAAGAAGCGAATTCGGGTGGTCGCAATGCTGTAAGAGTAGGTGGAGGTGGAGGCACACGAGGACGACAAGGAGGTGGGGGCGCTGCAAGGAGTGCTCCACGAGCCAATATGCGGAGTGTAAATTCCCAAAAAACGATCTACCAGGATCTAAAGAAGACTACGTCGGAAATACAAATTACCATAGATGAGAAGTATATCTTATCCGATTCGCTTTCGGCCATCACATGGCGATTTACTGACGAATATCGTAATATCGCGGGTTTCGAATGCCGACGTGTCAACGGAGCTACCAAGGATTCATTATATGTTATCGCTTTTTATACCGACCAGATCCCCGTGTCGGCAGGACCTGCACTCAGTCACGGACTTCCGGGAATGATATTGGGTTTGGTTATCCCGGAGATGCATATCCAATATTGGGCTACGGAAGTTTCCTACACCAATGATCCTGTGCCTAACGATTGGCGAGACAAAAAATCCAACATAATGACACTCGACGATTTTTCCAATACGCTCGGCCGTTTTTTCCGCCGCGGGGGCAATACCAACGACAGTTTCCGGCGACGTGTGCTCGAGCAGCTGATTTATTGACAAATGACACTTTGTCACAAAAAAATGTCATATTTCAGACAATATGATATAGTTTCATGTTTTAAAGGCGCAAACTTTTTATTGGCACAAGGGTTGTTAATAAGTTGATATATTAAGTAAAACACGAAATAATTAAACAAGAGATATGTCAAAAATTATAGGAATCGACTTAGGAACTACCAACTCATGTGTGGCCGTCATGGAAGGAAACGAGCCGGTAGTTATTGCCAATAATGAAGGCAAACGTACAACTCCTTCCATTGTGGCTTTTGTTGAAGGTGGCGAACGTAAGGTTGGTGATCCGGCCAAGCGTCAGGCTATTACTAACCCACATAAAACGGTTTATTCTATTAAACGTTTTATGGGTGTTACTTTCAACGAAGCAGAAAAAGAAACACATCAAGTACCTTATAAGGTTGTAAAAGGTGATAATAATACACCACGCGTAGAAATCGATGACCGTAAATATACACCACAGGAAATTTCGGCTATGATTCTTCAGAAAATGAAGAAGACTGCAGAGGATTATCTTGGTCAGGAAGTATCACGTGCGGTTATTACGGTTCCTGCTTATTTCAATGACGCACAGCGCCAGGCGACAAAAGAAGCCGGAGAAATCGCAGGACTTAAGGTCGAGCGGATCATCAACGAACCTACTGCTGCGGCATTAGCTTACGGTCTTGACAAGTCTAATAAAGACATGAAAATCGTAGTATTTGACTGTGGTGGTGGTACCCATGACGTGTCGGTACTTGAATTAGGTGACGGTGTTTTTGAGGTAAAATCGACTGATGGAGATACGCATTTGGGTGGTGACGACTTTGATAACGCTGTGATTAACTGGTTGGCTGAAGAATTCGCTAATGAAAACAATGGGTTTGACCTGAAAAAAGATGCTATGGCTCTTCAACGCTTGAAAGAAGCTGCTGAAAAGGCTAAAATCGAGCTATCGAGCACATCATCTACAGAGATCAACCTGCCTTATATTACAGCAGATGCAACAGGTCCTAAACATTTGGTACGCACATTATCACGTGCTAAATTTGAAAGTCTGGTTGCTGATTTGGTACAACGTACGATCGAGCCTTGCCGTACAGCATTGAAAAATGCAGGCTACAGCACTTCCGATATCGACGAAATTATTTTGGTAGGTGGTTCTACACGTATCCCTGCTATTGTTGATGCAGTAAAGAATTTCTTCGGTAAAGAACCGTCTAAAGGTGTAAACCCAGATGAAGTTGTCGCTCTTGGCGCAGCTATACAAGGTGGTGTATTGACAGGAGAAGTTAAAGATGTATTGTTGCTGGATGTTACCCCATTATCACTAGGTATTGAGACCATGGGTGGTGTAATGACCAAGCTGATCGAGGCAAACACAACTATTCCGACCAAAAAATCGGAAGTGTTCTCTACAGCTGCTGACAATCAACCCTCGGTGGAAATCCACGTATTACAGGGTGAAAGACCTATGGCAGCGCAAAACCGTACATTAGGACGTTTTCAATTAACAGATATCCCTCCTGCTCCTCGTGGCATACCACAAATCGAGGTGACATTTGATATCGATGCCAATGGTATCATTAAGGTTTCTGCAAAAGATAAGGCTACTGGTAAAGCCCAGGATATTCGTATCGAAGCTTCTTCCGGATTATCTGATGAAGAAATCCAAAAGATGAAACAGGAAGCTGAAGCAAATGCCGAAGCCGATAAGAAAATCAAAGAGGAAGCGGATAAATTAAATGCAGCAGATGCCCTCGTCTTCTCTACAGAAAAGCAACTGAAAGAGTATGGAGACAAGATTTCGGCAGATAAAAAAGCACCAATAGAAGCAGGTCTTGAGAAGTTAAAAACAGCACATGCTGCTAAAAACTTCGATGACATCGATACGGCTTCTGCTGAACTGCAAAATGCATGGAATGCAGCTTCAGAAGAGATGTATGCAGCTTCACAGCAAGGTGGTGCGCAACAGCCTCAAGGAGATGCGGGTCAGCCAGATAATGGCGGCGGCCAGGCAGGTGCAGATGATGTACAGGATGTAGACTTCGAAGAAGTGAAATAAAGAGTCACTTCTTATAAAGAATACCTAAAAGGGCGTAGAAAAATGAAATCTACGCCCTTTTTATTATAATATTATATCGTCCATAAAAGACGCATCGAGACATGCGTTGAATCCGTCTGGGCGTAATTGATGGCTGCCTCCAGCTTTAAATCATTATTGACATATTCAATAACGATATGTGGGTCGATCCGTGCCAGGAAAGCATCCAGTACTCCTCCACAGAATTCTTTATCAACAACCATCAGCAGGCCGTATAAAGCTACAATTGCCAGCGTATAGCGAATTGTCCGAATAAAATAGTTGTAGCTCATCATATTCTTTACGGTTTATTTTAGTACTCTATATCGTACAGGTCCGAATTGCTAAAAAAGCTTTTCAGGATAGACTCCTTCTGCTACTAACCTGGAAATATTTTCCTGCACAATAGGTTTATCTTCTGAATATGTCACCCCAAACCATTTGGATGAAGTGGGGATAACTTTAAAATCTGCGATACCCTGCTTTACCATATAATCCGGTATCGAAGGAATAAAAAATTCGGCTTTAAGATTATCACCGTTTTCTTCGACAAACTTCGGAAACAGCGACACTGCCACGTCGAAAACTTTCGGTGTAAAACCCCAGAAATTCATGGACACCCGTGCATCAGCGGGAAGATCGTATTGCACACCATCCTCCTCATATACAATCTTTTTATTGCCTTCGGAATCAGATGTGTAGTAGATATTGGTACGTTCTGTTACCGATGCCATATTACCTTCTGCTGTTACCTCGCATACCCCTCGGGAGACATAACCATAATCCGACATTGTATTACCCACCTGGAATCCCATGAGCGACATGTGGTCATCACTTACGTCATTCCTTAAAAATTCCGCCATTTTCATAAAAGGCTCAGTGCCATAAAAATCATCGGCATTGATCACACAAAAAGGCTCATGTATGAGATCCTGTGCACTCATAACAGCATGCGCCGTTCCCCAGGGTTTTGTCCGTTCAATAACACGATCGACACCAAATTTCTTTAAATCAAAATCCTGAAAAGCATAACCTACTTCAATCTTGCCAGCTAGCTTCGCATCGAATATTCCACGCATCACATCTTCAAATTCTTCGCGTATAATGAAAATTACTTTTCCAAACCCCGCTTGAATAGCGTCATAAATCGAATAATCAATAATAGTTTCTCCATGAGGGCCGAAGCCATCTACTTGTTTTAATGATCCATAGCGGCTGGCCATTCCTGCGGCGAGAACTAATAATGTAGGTTTTTTCATAGCTACAAACTTAGATAATTTATCTTTTCTTAAAAAATGAATTTAATATTCCCGAAGCTATCTTTCCTAATATCTTCACACCTTCGCGTGCAAGAGTCCTGCTCGCCTGGGTTTGAGCAGCTTCCAAGGGTGTCTGTCTTCTCGATCGTGATGTCGTATTGGTCTTGGTACGCTTTTCTATTTCTTTGCGCGTTTTCTCTCTTTCCTCTTCTAACGCCTGTTGCTGCTCAAATTGTGCTTGTCTTTCTTTCAATATCTCTGCCGCCGATCGACGTTCTACACGCTCCTGGTATTTTTCATAAAATTCCGAGGCTTGAATAATCTGTTTATAGTTTTCCGGTTGACAAGAACCCATTACAGCGCGGGCAGGTACCAAATGCGTAGCGACAACCTCTGTGGGTATACCCTTATCGTTTAGCACCGTTATTAAGGCCTGCCCCGTTCCTAGTGAGGTCAGCGTCTTGTCAATCTCATAAAATGCAGATGTAGGATATGTCCTTACCGTCTTACGCAAATTCTCCGCATCATTAGGTGTAAAAGCGCGCAAAGCATGTTGTATACGATTCCCCAACTGCCCCAGAACGCTTTCCGGAATATCTGTTGCCGCTTGTGTACAAAAGAAGACCCCCACCCCTTTGGAGCGGATAAGACGTATGATCTGTTCTATTCTTCCTAAAAAAGCCTTAGACGCGCCATTGAATAGCAAGTGTGCTTCATCAAAGAAAAATACCAACTTAGGCTTATCCAGATCACCTACTTCAGGAAGTTTTTTAAACAATTGATCCAATAAACTCAAAAGGAATGTGGAAAATAATAAAGGCTGATCCTGGATATCAGAAATATTCAGCAAGCTGATGACACCTTTTCCATCTACCTTACCAAACAGATCCTGGATGTCAAATTCCTTTTCCCCAAATATATGTGCCATGCCCTGCTGCTCGACTGCTACAATCTTTCTTAAAATCGCCCCTGAGCTCGACGAGCTGATCCTACCATATTCATTTTTAATCTCGGCTGCTCCCGGCCCTTCAGCAAGATAGAACAACAGCTTCTTCAGATCTTCCAGATCCACTACAGGAAGTTGAGTATCTTCCGCGTATTTGAATATAGCACTCAAAACACCGGCCTGCGTATCATTGAGATCAAGAATACGGGCAAGTAAGACAGGTCCAAAATCTTCTACCGTAATTCGCATAGGTATGCCTATCTGTCCGCTTAAGGAATAAAACTCAACCGGAAATGCCGATGGTTCAAAAGGAATTCCTACAGCATTACCTCTCTCAATAAGCGCATCATTTGTCTTCCCGGGCTCCGCTAATCCGGATAAGTCGCCCTTAACATCCAACATAAATACGGGAACACCTACATCCGACAACTGCTCAGCAATCAACTGTAAAGTTCTCGTCTTACCCGTACCTGTAGCTCCGGCAATCAACCCGTGACGATTCATCATCTTTAATGCCAGGTTCACCTTAGCCTCACTAACTATTTCACCCTTCAATATACCTGATCCCAGTTGTATAAAGGCCCCCTTTGGGTTGTATGATACGGTAACTTTATCAACGAAATCTTGTTTCATAATTAATCTTATATAATGTCTACCTAATTTAGAAATAATTGCGAACAATGAAGAATTATAATTCTACATATTTTAATTTGTTTTTGTAAAATTTTCATAATAAAATTCTATTTTTTATTGTTTTATTTCATATAAATTTTATTTTTGCTGATATGTTAGTTACTAGCAACATGTTTAGCAAGGTACAACGGATAGTTTCTGCGAAGATTTGTTTTTTTGTTTTCGTAACGAAGATGCTTATCTCTGCTACTCCTATGTTTGTAGATGTGTTGCACAAAGGGACTATACTACAAGTCATCATGCAATTGGAAATCGAGCTTATCTCGAATAATACCAATAGCACGACGAATGAAGATCTCCACGAACATGGTGTTAAGATCTTTAAACCTGATGCGATTGATTACATTGGTTTCAACCCAACTATTGAAAACAATGCGAGAACTCGCAACTATCTAAAAAATGAAAAAGATATCTGTAGCTTCCATCCTACAGTACCTACTCCGCCTCCCAACTGTTAATACCTGATATTTATTATTTTTTTCAGTAAGCGGCTGATAAGCTGACTATTTCGGATATCGCCGCGCTATCAAGTATTACATTTTCAAACAAATTATATGTTAGGAACACGTACGTCTGCTTTTTTGAAGCTATCAAAAAGAGACTTAAAATATGATTTCCCAGCCAGTGTAGTTGTGTTTTTAGTAGCATTACCACTGTGTTTGGGTATAGCTATGGCCTCTGGAGCGCCATTGTTTGCCGGATTATTAACCGGAATTATTGGTGGCATAGTCGTTGCCGCTATTTCAGGGTCTTCACTAAGTGTAAGCGGCCCCGCAGCGGGATTGACGGTGATTGTCCTTGGCGCCATTCAACAGTTAGGAGCTTATGAGACATTTTTACTTGCCGTATTTATAGCTGGTATATTCCAGCTTGTGCTCGGCATTCTTAAGGCGGGAATGATTGGTAATTACTTTCCTTCTTCCGTCATCCTTGGCATGTTGGCCGCGATTGGTATTACCATTATTTTAAAACAGCTGCCTTTAGCTGTTGGACTAACAGAGGCACAATTTACCGACGTCACGCAAGCTGTGTCGGCCATCAATTGGGGGGCGACAATAATCTGTTTATTATCACTGGGTCTACTGATATTTTGGCCATCGATAAAAGGATTGAATAAAATTCCAGCTCCTTTAATGGTCGTATTAGCTGGAGTAGGGTTAGCATATTTGTTTGAAGGAACATCCTTTGCCCTGGCTTCTGCACATTTTGTAGCCATCCCGTCGGTAACATCTTTTTCGGAGTTCACAGGATTATTTATATTCCCGGATTTCGCCCAGATAATCAACAGAGAAGTATGGGTTGTAGCTTTCACTATTGCCATCATAGCTAGCCTGGAAACCTTGCTAAGCATAGAGGCGATAGACAAACTAGATCCATTGAAACGCAACTCTCCTACAAACAGAGAGCTTGTAGCACAAGGTATAGGGAATATGACCAGTGGATTTTTAGGAGGGCTTCCGATGACATCTGTCATTGTACGCTCGTCGGCCAATGTAAATGCCGGAGGTCGTACCCGTCAATCAGCTATGCTACACGGCATATGGTTGCTCGTCGCCGTATTAGCTATCCCCACCTTAATAAACATGATACCTTTAGCATGTTTGGCTGCAATCTTACTACACACGGGCTACAAACTAGCCAGGCCGGCGTTATTCAAGCAAATGCGTGCGAAAGGATTAGATCAATTTATCCCTTTTACCCTGACAATTGCCGCCGTCGTGTTTACGGATTTACTAACCGGCGTAGGCATCGGAATTCTCATCGCCACATTTTACATTCTGCGAGCAAATATGCAGAATGCATATAAATTTAATATTGTAGGGGATGACAATGATAAGGCTATTTTTGTCTTAGCTGAAGAAGTTTCATTTCTTAATAAGGTGCCTATTCAACAGAAACTATATAGTCTTCCTAAATCGGTGGTATCGGTAACTATCGACGGCAAGAATAGTAAGTTCATCGACAAGGATGTCATTGAAGTAATCAAAAGTTTTGAGCAAAACGCATTGAGTAAGGGTATTGATATAGAACTTCACGATGTGACTTATAAAAAAAAGACTACTTATAAGAAACAAAAAATCAAAAAAGCAGTCTAATATAATACGATTTTAATCATAAATAATGTAAATTGTGCGCCGCACGTCAATATAATCTTAACATACAAAATGGGAAATACAAAATTAGAGCTCAGTTTCAAAAGAATATTAGAAGGAAACAAGAGCTGGGTAGATTTTGTCAAAGAAGACAAAACAGGTAGATTTCAACAATTAGCTGCAGGGCAACATCCGGAGATTTTCTGGATAGGCTGTGCAGATAGCCGTGTCCCCGCGAATGAGATTACCGGAACCAAGCCGGGCGAGGTATTTGTTCACCGTAATATTGCTAATATGTGCGTCCACTCGGACATGAATATGTTGTCGGTATTAGACTATGCCGTGAATGTACTAAAGGTGAAACATATCGTCGTTGCAGGACATTACGGTTGCGGAGGAGTTGCAGCGTCATTAAGTCGCGAGCAATTCGGCATCATTGATAACTGGTTGTGTCATATTAAGGACGTATACCGTCTCCACGCTGAGGAAATTGATGCTATCAAAGATCCGGCAGAGAAATCGGCCAGGCTTGTCGAGCTTAATGTAAAGGAGCAGGTATTCAATCTATGTACAACATCCATTGTGCAAAATGCATGGAAAAATGGTCAAGACTTGGCTGTTCATGGCACGGTAATCCGTATCGATACAGGCGAGTTGCTCGACCTCGACACGACGTTTACAAGCAACGAAACGTTAGGGAAGGTGTTTGCATTTAAATAATGGTAATTAATGGTAAACAAAAAAACCGGCATATGTTTATATGCCGGTTTTTTTGTACTATTAAAACTCTCCTGCTTCTATCGGGTAAGTACAATCGGTTCTTGTAATGTTTCCAAAGCGGTATAAACTTTAAACAGAGCCCGAGGCACATGAAAACAACCCTTCCATTTACCACCCTTCAGGGTTAGCAAAGGCTTCCCTTGTCTATTCAGATAACCATACCATTCGCCGTACTCCGGATCTGCAAAATTGGCAAACGAATATTTATCCAATTTCTCGAACCAATCTTTACACTTGCTATTTCCAGTATAGGCATATCCTTTAGCCATACATACTAATGCCTCTAAATGCACCCACCAAAGCTTCTGATCCCATTCTAACTGTTGTAACGGTTTACCAAGAATATCTTTAAAGTATAGGATACCACCAAACTCTTCATCCCAACCAAACTCTAACGTACGGAGTGCTATATCCACACATCTTTCCATGAGTCTACGGTCACCTCGACGGTTCGCCAAGTCCATCATAAACCACATCGCTTCAATGATATGTCCCGGGTTGACCAACCTACCATCGAATGAATCAGAAAACGAACCATCTCGGTTAACATTCTCCATAATCATTCCGGTATCTGGTTGATAAAAGACTTCCATCACTTCATGAATAATGTTATCAATCAACGATTCGACCGTATCCGTGCCTACAATATGTTCAAGCTCTAAAGAGAGGTTGCTTAAGATCATAGGCAGGGCAAATCCTTTTAACGATCGTGTTCCGGGATAGCTTTTATCATACTTTCCCTTCGGATTATCCTGTCGTGCTAATATCCGCTTGAAGGTATCGTGAGCGACCTGCCCATATTCGTCTTTGTTTGTGATCTTATAAAGTGCGCCTAACCCCATGCTGGCAAAACAATCGGAAAAGATATTATAAGGCTGCACCAAGGGTTGCCCCGTCCTGTTTAAAGCAAAAAACCAATCACCATCTTCGTTGCGTCCATTCTTTAGCATAAAAGCAGCTCCTTGTTCGGCCATTTCTTTCCATGCCTCCCGCTGTTCCACCTGATCGTACAACATTGACGCTGTCCATATCTGTCGCCCTTGCAACCACATAAACTTGTCCGTATCGAAGATAGTTCCATCCCGATCCAGACAGCTAAAAAAGCCACCATATTCCTTATCTATGGAATGCTTTTCCCAGAAAGGCATAACATTCTCCAACAATTCTTTTTTATACCGTTCAACAAATTCCTTCATTTCTAACTATACTTATTTCAATGTTTCTATATATTCTTTATATCTATTGTACAGATGTCCGGCTTGCAAATACGCGGACTGTGGACTCATAAAATGGGAGAATTCAAAAGTGATAGCTTTATCATACCCTGCTTTTCTTGCGGCTTCCAACTTTAGCCGCAACTTCTCGAATTTGATCGGTAAAAATTTAATCGGCATATCGCGATCAAAGGATTCAGCATTCGTCCAACACTGCATCTTATATTTATCGGCAAGCTTCTTGTTGACTGTAAAAAAGTCTTCCAACTCATGATAATCGATATGTCCGTCCTGAAATGCGACAGCATCTACAGCGTTGTGTATTTCGTGGAATATTTCATTCCATTCTTTCTCATGCTCCTGGATAGACACCGCATCCGCCTTTGCCAACGTAGAAGAGGCTGCCATCACCGCCTTTTTACCGTCTATCCAAGGTGAAATAAATGTTGGTAAATTGCCACTTACAGCCTTACACTGTTCACCGAGAATACGAAAAGCACTAGCCGCTCCCTTAGTTTGGCGGCTGATCTCCATACTCAGGTACCACCCACCGAAGCTGCTATAATGCCCGTATTTGTCCCATACCTCATCAATCACAAATCGATTGGCATCAATTTCGTGTTGCATATCTCCAGTATCCCAATATTTCCCACTATCATACAAACCAAAATAGAATTTCATACCGTGCTTTTCGGCCAACTGAAGAAACATCTCGACCAGATCAACCGGTGGAGCATAACACCCCATATTGTTCTGCAGCCATATTGACGGATACGTAATAAATCTTCGGTAACCACTACGAATCATAATAACCGTATCAATACCGATGGCCTTCATATATCCAAAATCACGATCCCATTCTTCCCTACCCCAATTCTGATGTGGTATATCGTGACTGATCTCATCCAAAAAAGTACCCGTAATCTTCATTTATAAATATTTATGCGCTTTTAAATACTCGACCCAACGGATATAGGCATCTGTATTGACGTGTATGCCATCCATGGTATATTCTTCCTTCAAAACATAGCCATCCGCTAAAGCCTCTTTAACATTAACGTACGTGATATTATACTTTCTTGTTAATGTTTCTATGCCTTTATTTAAACTCCTAACCCGTTCCTCCTTCCCCAGCAAATAGTCATATTTCAATATATGCTCATTCAGCGGTAAGACGCTTTGTAGATATATTTTTGTCTTAGGACTCTCTTTCCGAATAATGTGAATGATTTCCTCATAGTTCTGTAGGCTCCAAGCCGTGGGCAGGCCTCGACCGACGTCATTGATACCCATCATCAGGAAAATCTTTTTAGGCTTTGACTTTACCACGTCAGCAATACGGGCTTTCATCCCAAATGTGTTGTCTCCCCCAATGCCACGATTGCCGACCTTATATTTTCTCCCAATCAACTCTTGCCACGGCCCACGCTCTGTAATACTATTTCCAAAAAAAACCACATCATACCTAAGATGTTTCAGTTCTTGATACAATTTCTCACGCGATGCGTAATACCAATTATTGTAGGTGCTATCTTGCGATTTGTCATTTGTTTGCCCCAACAGATGTACGAAGCACAACAAACCTAAGACCATGATTACACTCTTTTTCATGCTTACAATGCCTTTACCTTTTTTAAATAATTAACCAATTCCAGATAAGCCGAAACTTCTAAATGAATACCATCCGGTGTAATTTCGGAGCGTAGATTTCCATTTTTATCGGCAAAAACAGTATGTAGATCAATAAACCTCACCTTTTTCTCGGTCTGCGCCAATCGCTGCAATCCTTCATTCAATATCTGGATATCACTATTTGTAACTGTCCTAAATGATTCGATCAATTTATCTGGATTAACCGGTAATATGCTATTGAAATAAATTTTTGTTTTAGGCGAAGCTCGCTTAATTTCTCGTATTATTCTGAAATAATTATCAATGATGTTTTTTGTGGGTACACTTCGTTTGAGATCATTGACACCAATCATTAAAAATATCTTTTGGGGCTGATGCCGGACTATCTCATCCAATCTTGCCAATACACCATAAGATATATCTCCACTGATGCCCCTATTCAATACGGGTAGTTCAGGTAAAATGTCGTTCCACCTACCGGCATCAGTAAGGCTATTTCCCACAAATATAATGGCATGCGGAAGAACCGGCATCTTCTTAAAATGAGCCAATTGCTCCGTATAACCGGAAAAAATATAATTACTATCAATCCTAACGGCAATTTGGGCACTCAAAGGCCGAAAACCAATCAAAACTGCAAATAAGATTAGAAATTTTATTTTATTCATCTCCAACAAAATTTAAGAGCGCCAAAACCATTTTTTATTCGTTGCATACACGGTAATCAAAACCACCAATACAATATATACCGTCGTTCGTACTAAGCCGAGATACGGATTGATATGAAATAAAGTATCAAAAACAGGCAAAATCTGTAGCAAACCCAAAATTGGTGTAATACAAAATGCCGACACACAATAAGCAATCATAGGGTTCTGCCCGTTTTTCACTAGGGAAGAAATAATCCTATTATTTGGAAAACTTTTCGTCAAATAATCGCAAACGATATAAAAAACAAAAGCCAACCCACTGGTCAAAAACCAATAACTAAAAGAAGAAGGATCCTTTTTAATCCCCCCATCCAAAGGCTCGAAGAATAATGCTATTGACGCCAAAGCAAATCCCCAGCTGATTAAAATTTTGTAAAAAGAAAATTGCCCTTCCCTATTTTTTGTAAAAAATAATAAAAACAATATGCCAAAGACAATATGTCCCACCAAATTGAAACCGAGCAAGCGCATGTATAGGGTCACGACATGAAAAATGACGAAAGCCAGGCCGAGCAACGCTAGCATCCTAGCTTTCTTCTGTTCTTCATGGGTATAAAAATTATTTGCAATATCTTTATTGCTGACCAATAAATCACCGAGTATCGAGCCAGGTAATACAATGCATAGATATTTTAGAAATGAAAAATTGTAAAACCATTTTATATCGGGGTGAAAGTTCCAAAGTGCGGAAGTCCAGCTTCCTTCAATATCTTTTGTAAACCAGATACCGATAAAAGCAACAAGTACCGCCAAACGCAATAGGAAATTTCCAGCGGTCAGCAACCAAAAGACGGAACCGAATACGGCCATATTGGCTAAAACCAGAATGATAATATTACTCTCTGATTTGTCAAACGTATTCCCAAGTATTTCACTGTGATAATAAATCAGTGCCCCTATAATTACAAACCCTAGAAGCTGCAACCCATATCTCTGGAGTTTCCCTCCTTCAAAGCGCATGAAAACTAAGAAAAAAGAGAAAAAAGTAAGCAAAGAAGTAATATAGTTCAACCAGTTTGGTCCTGTTAAATTTTCCGGCGTAAGATAGGCTAGGGTAATCGCAAAAAATACCAACAAAATTCCTCGTCTTAATAATCCAGAAGCAATGATACCATATTGTCGATTTGCCAATTTATTTCTTAACGCCAAAGGAAAAGCTGCCCCCATAGCAAACAGAAAGAAAGGAAAAACAAGATCCACCCAGGTGATACCTGGATTATCAGGATTGAATTTGAAGTCTGGAGGCCCGACCTGAGCATGATACATCCATGCCGGGAAATCGGATGTCCAGGGAATCACGGCAGCAAGGACCATCCCGATGATGGCCAACCCGCGAAGCATATCTATACTATGATTTCTTTTGATCGTCATTATTACCTACTCATGTTAATAGCCAGCCCCATTGATATTAATTTCTTCCGCCCCTTTACGCTTATCCACATCCGAATTTATCACCGAAAAGAAATTAACTTTAGGACAGTTCATTTCTGTATACCTTTCGCTATGAAATGGGACAGTCAAGATATTCCCTTGTTCCATACGCAACAAATCTGTGTGCAACCATTTTCCTCCTATTACTTTTGTTTTTGTCGTCTGAACAGGCTTACCTTCATTGCCCATTTGATCGATTGCATTTACTCGCTTAAACTCTCCTTTATTTTCTAGTGCATATCCAGCACATGAGAAGGTTGTTTCATAGTATTTCCCTGCTCCCTTAATGACAAACTTCACAAGCCCCTTCTCAACTGTCTCCAAGGACATAAATACTTCTTCTCCTGGATACCAATAATATTCTTCTGTCGCGGGACCGTTTAAAAACACGCTTTCTTGGCCTGATTTATGGGATGTCCTTCTTAAAAACGGCCTAAATGCTACACGTGCTTCAGAAATATTACCCTGCTTGTCCTTAATTACTTCCCAACTCAACCCAATATCAGTCTCCTGTCCATCTACATTCCCACCCAGATAAATAGAAGGGTTATCCAGATATTGTTGAGGTTTTTTAGGATTTTTGCGGGTTTCATCAAAAATAATATGAGGCAAAACTACAGTACCACTTATTCCTATCCAGTGGTCCGTGCCGGAAACTAACTTCCTGTAATAGGCTCCTTCAAAACAGGGTTTTGAAGTAACCGGACGGACTTCATTAGGAAAAAAGTCGATGTAGTTGCTGTCGGAATCAGTTCTATTACCTATTTCACCTTTTTTCAAAGGAGCACACGAAATAATCAAAGCCAGTACTCCCATACCTATCATATAATCAAACCTCATCTTATTTCAAGTCTATAGGAACAAAAATCAAAGGAGTTGGCAAACAAGATGCACCCGGGGGTGAATACGTAAAATTAATCTCCTGAATTTCCTTTGTCGGATCCGGCGTGTATATCTCCACAAGAATAGCCTCTGGCGCAGCTTTAGTGATCAATGTGTCTTCAGGTAATTGACGTATAGTTTTGTTTCCTTTACTATCAAAAAGTTCCATAGTCAACCCCATTCCACCACACCACTTATTGTCTGCAGAACGGGAGTTCCATGTGAGTAGTGCCAAACCTTTCCCATCTGTACTTTTCCATTTGATGGATGTATTATACAATACTCCATAATTACCGGCATTTCGGGCATAAGCCTTGTCAGCTCCAATCGTGCCTGTTATCCAAGGGTCATCGTGACCATCCGCAATGATAAGCTGTGAAACTCCATCTTTCGTATCTAAAGTGTCTGTCCCCGCAATAGCATAATTCGATACACCGAAAAGTCCTCTGCCTGCATTGCCATGACTATGGGGAATGACGTTTTTGACAGTTTTAAAAGCTTCAGGTCCACTCTTTTCCGGTGAGGTTTGCAACACACTGATTTGGGCTGGTTGATCGATAACAAACTCGTAAAAGCCGTGAACCAATTCATTATATTCCACCACATTCCTTTCCAGCTGTTCATCAATAGCAATAACTTCTCCCGGTTGTACGGTTCGTACATTATTCGTTACTTCTGACGCAAAATAATCTTCCAAACCTTGTTTACCCACTTGGAAATAATTGGTACTAGGCTTCTGTGAAGAGTACTTGAGCATACGAAGCGACATCACTTCCTTACCCGTATTTTTTAATAGTGCAGTAATCTTTCTTTGAATCTTTTTCGGTTCCTTCACGCCATTCACATTGTATACATATAGGCGTACCGCGCCTGGTACGACATTTTCCTGCATCGCGATCGCTTCAGGTATGCGAATATATTCTGGATCGTCTGAAATGATAAATTGTGGGCCGGGCAACACAGTCTTGCTGAAATTAATTTTTGGAAAGTCCGTCCTCAAAAAATCGGCTAATTGAACAATATTTCCAATTTTTCCCAATTTGATTTTTTTTTCTACGATAGAAGGTGCATGCTGACTAAAGGTCGAAACATAACAGAGCATCAGCAAAAAAACCGTAAAAAAGCGTCTCTTCATATTATTCTAATTAAAAGTTATTTGACTTGAATATTAAATTCCTTCACAACCTCCTTTTCACCGTGTCCGTTAACATTCTTTGCAACGAAAGTAATGGTATAATCTCCGGCCGTTTCAAAGGCATATTTGTAATTTTCCATCTTATCAATCAAGGCCTTTACTATGACCGGTTTGTCTGGATTAATAGCTGTAGGCATAAATGGAGCCGTAATCATCCAATGTAAATGTGGTTCTAAAGTACTATTAGGTGTAAACCACAGGTAAGGATCAGAAGTAGTAATCGTCCAATAGCTGGTTTTCTCCGGAACTTCAACTGCACTAATGATAGGCACCGCTGTCCATCCTGCGGACAGTACATTGGCCAATTCGGCAACACCACCATCGGGCGATACAGTCTCTAGTTTGAAAGTAGGTAATCTCCAAACCCTACCCGCTGTTCCTGCAGTTGCAGCAGCCTGACTTTCATATCTATATCCAAAATAAATTGGTTTTCCCGGTTCGATATATTCAGATAGATCAACCGGTCCTGAAGTAGTTGTACCTGCAGCTATCCCGCTTGGCGCAGCTGTTGACCATGTAAACTTATCTGTAATATCTATCCAATCTTCATCGTCCACATTATCTGCATTGTAAATACCTGAAAAATCGGTCGATAACAACAATCTAAGATTGTTTTCCTGTGCACCATATAATACTCTAGAAGCGACAGTTAGCTGAATACCCAGACCCTCAGCCTCCGTACGGTGCCTGTGTTTATACTCCAGGCCTGATTCACCTGAATAAAAAGATATCACATCCGCATAACCATGGAAATGGAAAGTGATAGAATCTCCTACATTGACTATACTCTTATCCAACGAAACGTCAAAATCGACGTCACGAGGTTCATCCTTTTGACACGCCGATAACATTCCAAAAAATGTTACGGAGCATATGAATAATAATCTTCTCATATTTATTGATTTATAAAATTTTACCACCCTTTATTTGGCACAGCTTCTCTGTTCATTTGTAGTTCCCGAGCTGGGATAGCCAACAATGTATCTTTCGGGGAAATATTATTACCATGTCTCGCAGCATACTTATACGCCTCAGGAGCCGTAGAGGTAATATTATTTGCAACGATGTCCATTGCACTGATATAAATTCCCCAGCGCACTAAATCAAATCTCCGCAGCCCCTCATACCCAAGCTCCAAGGCTCTTTCCTTACGAATAGCTTCCCGGAAAGGTATTTCATCTTCAGTATCTGTATCATCCAGATCTGCATCTATAGTCATTCTGTCCGTCAATACAGCCGTCGCAGTTGCATTCGAACCTATACCAGCAAATACAATAGTGGGAACAGAGGTATAACCGACTCCCGGATTAGTTACTACCACAGATTTAACCACTCCGCCAGATATGATCGCCCGAGCTTCTGCTCCATATCCCCCACCACCAACAATGTTGACGACGGGTTCTGCTGCATATCCCGAACCACCATTTTGCACTTCTATATACCGGACACCCTCACCCAACGATTTACCATAAGCTCTTCGGCGTACCCTATTTACATATTCAATAGCTGTCTCTGTGGGGCCATTTATTTCGTTATCTGCTTCGGCATACATAAGTAGTACATCGGAAAAACGCAACAAAGGAAAATTAATCGTCGTTGTTCCATTAAATTTCGGCTCAACGGGTTCGTATTCCCTTCTCCATTTCGCATCCATCCGGTTATAAATCTGAGAAGTATTATAATTATTTTTTAGCTCACCTTGATAGTAATAGGAACTAATTGTCCAATCCCGTCGCATATCAGGCGAATAAGTAACTCCAATACCATTAATTGTAACGGTATAATTCTCAAACATCTCAAAATAATACTGTGTAGCATGTTTTGCACCATAACTATAACCCCAAGGTTCTGCTGAAGCCCCTATCCCATTAATCGATCCTACAGATCCCTCCTCTTGTTGGCTATCGTTGTATCTATTGAACTCTACCTCCCACAGGGTTTCCTTGGTATCGTATTCACCTTTACACATTTTGATAAAGATATCGCGGTAGTCGGTGTTGAGCACATGACCGCCGCCTTCAGTGATAACTTTTTCCGCCCACTTCTTAGCCTCTGCATATCTCGACTCGTCGCGTAAAGGATGTCCTGCCATCTTGAGATTGACACGAGCTAAAATACCCCATACTACAGATTTGGATATACGCCCAGCATGTGAATAAGTACTGATAGGGTTAACTAAATCAGCTGCTTTCTCCATATCGGATATGATTTGCTTATACACCTCGCTGTAAGGCGAAAACTTCAAATTATTATCTGAGACTGAGGTGGTAGGTAGCAACCGCATGGGAATATCTCCCCAATAATTAGTTAAAATAAAATAGTAGTATGCACGTAAAAAAAGAGCCTGTCCTTCGATAACCTTTCTTTTGCCTTCATCCATATCGACTTTCGATAGATTAGCCAATAACGTATTGGCGCGATTAATACCGGTGTATAGATAATTCCAAAGATCGGTCAGCTTGGTGTCTGAGGTATTATAATTAAACAACGAAATATCTTGTGTCCAAGTGGGTAATGCGACGAAACTATCGTCGGCTATATCTAACTCGAAAAATAAGGTTCTTCCGTAGGTCCCTGATTTCGCCAATATATCATAAACTCCTGCTAGCGCAACTTCGGCTTCTTCTTCATTTGTGAAATATCCTTCTGGAGACAACGTATCAGTCGGTGTGATATCCAAGAACTTGTTACAGCCCGTCAATAATACGGCTATAAAAACAACAGTTATATAAATTCTTTTCATGATATTAATTTTTTTCAATTTAAAATGTTGCAGATAAACCTAAAGTGATCGTCCGGGCCCTTGGATAAGCGGAAAAGTCAAATCCTGGTGTTAAAGCAGAATTTCTGACAGATACTTCCGGATCGTACCCACTATATCTTGTCCACGTATAAAGGTTCTGCGCAGATGTATATATACGTGCAGAACTAATCTTCACCTTCTGTACTATACTTTTTGGCAATGTATAACCCAACGAAACAGTCTTCAATCTTAGAAATGACCCATCCTCTACAATCCGAGTTGAATAAGCTTTCATCGCAGCTCCCTTAATCGACTGCACACCCGGTATATCGGAATCTTGATTTTCAGGAGTCCAACGATCGGCATAGGACGCCCATTGGTTATAGCCATATTTGTATGCAGATTCAAATACTATCCTATTCGCATTCAAGATATCGTTGCCATAGCTCCACTGTAAAAAAGCATGAAAGTCAAAGTTTTTATAATTAAAAGTATTAGCAAATCCTCCAAGATGCTTCGGCACCGGATTTCCAATAATCGTTTTATCCGCTTCGTTAATAATATAGTCACCATTTAAATCACGATATTTTACATCTCCAGGCTGTATATTGCTCCGAGAAGCATTGTTTGCTGTAACATCGTTCTTCAACACCCAGCTTTCTCCAATTTGATTAAAGTCTTCATATTGATAAATGCCGTCATAAATCAATCCATAGAACTGGGCAATCGGTGCATCCAACATCGCGGCATAGCCAGGTATATTTTTCCAGTCATCACCCCAATATTGACTGGTCAAGATATAATTTTGATTATCTGCTAAGCCCAACACCTTGTTTCTGTTGAACGCGATATTGAAAGAAGATGTCCATGAAAATTCATTGTTTTCTATCGGGGTGTAGGACACTGATACCTCCAAACCTCTATTAGCGACTTTTCCAATATTTTTAACTGACCTGAAATAACCGGTATTTGGAGACATGTCCGCATTCAACAACAGGTCGGTTGTCCTTTTTTCGTATAAATCGATCTCGAACTTGAGTTTTTCTTTAAACAATCCCAAGTTATAACCAATATCTACTTGGCGGGTGGATTCCCATTTTAAATTTGGATTACCGATTGCGACATTGGCAAGACCAACATGATAAGCCCCACCAAAAGTATAACCCGGAAAGTTGTTGTAGAAGTTAGCCGCATCCGGATTTGCGGTTGCCATTGCTCTATATGAAGCAAAATTACTAATGTTGTTATTTCCGGTGATACCATAGGAGACCCTGAGCTTCGCCGAAGAAATCACTGGAATACTCTTGATAAATGCTTCTTTGTCCATCTGCCAAGCGGCAGCAGCCGATGGGAAATAAGCCCAACGATTGTCTCCCTGAAATCGTGACGACCCATCAGCACGTAAAGTAGCAGTAAATAAAAATCTATCAAATAATTTGTAGTTAACTCGGCTAATAAAAGATGCCAAACTCCACTTTGAAGAAAACGATGTAATTGAATTAGGTGTGCCCTCGTCAAGACCATTCAATCCTAGCCCTTCATTTGGCAATAAGATTGATCGACCTCCGAATGCCCTGCTCTTTCCTGACTCCGCAGTAAAGCCCACCATCGCGTTGATATAATGGTCTTTGTTGAATCGCTGACTATAAGTCAACGTATTTGAATTTTGCCATCCCGAGCTTTGATAGAATGTCTTACCCCCACTTACTGCGTTGTTAGAAATAAAGCCGGCCCTAGAATAACGACCGTTAAACACATCATACTCCCGCGTCCCTGCATTGTATCCTCCCGCGACCCTTAAT
Source organism: Sphingobacterium sp. (assembly GCA_040392845.1). Lineage (GTDB taxonomy): Bacteria > Bacteroidota > Bacteroidia > Sphingobacteriales > Sphingobacteriaceae > Sphingobacterium. Next base: position 21,532 of record JBEBVG010000024.1, read on the forward strand.
TTAAGATTATTCAAAATGTCATATTCAAAAAAACCGTTCGCACTTATGTTGCCCCCATAGTTTTCTCTTAATTCATTTTGAGCTGTTAACACAGGATTGAATGTATTATTTGCACCCTGCTCGACTTCAGGGTCTATAGGTTCCTGTGTTAAATCTATACTAGGATTTACCGATACTGGCCTAAATGACCAGACGCTAAATAGCATATTGGTTTCATTGCTATAACCACTAGTAGATGTTGGGCTTCCATAATTTTTTACATGAGAGTATGTAGCGTTCATACCGACTTTTAATTTGTCGTTCACTTCCTGATCCAATACCAACTTAGCTAACATTCTTTTGAAACCTGAATTAATTAACACACCATCCTGCCCCGTATAAGATAGAGTTGTCGAATACTTGGTTTTGTCTGTCCCCCCTGCCATATTTATATAATGATTACTCATCGGCGCGACTCGCGTTACCTCATTTTCCCAATTAATACCATCTAACAATCGATAATCCTCTATGTCTACTGCCCCACCGTCCAGATATAGCTGTTTGGTTTTGTTAGGATCTATTTCATATTGCAACTTGACAAATTCATAAGGATTCAAGGATTCCAATCTTTTATTATTTTCTTGAAGTCCTTGATATCCATTGTATGTTATAGTTGGTCTACCAACTTTCCCTCTTTTCGTCGTCACTATAATTACGCCATTTGCTCCCCGAGCACCGTATATAGCAGTTGCTGAAGCATCCTTTAACACATCTATCGAAACGATATCGTTTGGATCTAAGGCGTTGATTGGATTTATAGCCATATCTGATGGCGACTCTAACGGAAAACCATCTATTACAAACAGTGGATAATTACTTTGTGTAATAGAGTTATTGCCTCGAATAGTGATATTTATCTCTGATCCGGGTTGGCCTTCAGAAGATGTCACTTGAACTCCCGCTACTCGTCCCGCCAATGCTTCATCAAACGTCTTCACTGGGGCTTTTTGAAGATCTTCCATATTAACACTTCCCACTGCGCCCGTGAGATCCTTTCGCTCTACGGTACCATAGCCGATAACGACCACCTCCTCAAGTTGGTCCATAGATGTTTCTAGTTGTACCTCAATGATAGATTTCGTACCGACCGGCACAGCCTTTGGTATATAACCTAATCTGGAAAGGTTTAAAATTTTGTCCGTCTTAGCTAAACTAATGACAAACTCTCCTTTTTCGTTACTCGTCACAACTTTTTTTGAAACATTTCCGGTTATAGTTACACCTTGGATTGGCGCACCATTTACATCTACGACTACACCTCTTAGTTGTTGTGGTTGTGCGTGTACTGAAGAAAATGCGCATGATAAAATTAATAAAATCCAAAGGGATTTATTAATGAATGAATGTATTATAAATTGCATCATAAAACTGGTTTATTAACTAATTAAATTCTCTTTTTTACTTCTATAAGTGGAAGATTAAGCTCTCGACCTATGGGTTTGCCGTTTCGGTAACTGATCACTCTAATGTGGTGCGCTCCTTCAGGGATTTCGATCGCAGTACCCTCATATTTAGGATAAAAATTATCTGGACTCGTATCGTCAAAAGAATAATAGACCTCAACTTCCTCGACCTCTGTCGTAATCACAACTTTGTACGTATTCTTTTCTTTCACTGCTTGGATGATCGGCTCATAGAACTTTGTACTATATTTTATGTGAGCAGCATCAAACCGTGGAAGATGCTTTTCGACATCAACGATAAAGTCATTCCACGGACGTCTTTCCTTCTTGGACCATAATATCTCAGCTAATGCCAATGATCTCGGCCACGTCATAGACTGAAGTTTTCGCTCATTTGGAACTTGCTCCGTCCACAAGCTTCCCTGACCACCCAATACTAATTCTTCTTTGACACCTTCGGGAGTAGGATTAAATTTGTAAAATTTATTAAACCTAGCTACCGTAAATTGTCCATTCTCCATCAACGGATCTCCTTGATAAAAATCTAGATACGTAAAAAAAGCCGGTGTCATAATGACCTGCTGACCGTTTTGCGATGATGTAATCCCTCCTTCGTAGCTCTTCCAACTCATCGCAATACTGGATGGTGCCATGCCGCCTTTCAGATTTTCATACCATCCAATAACCTTCTTACCCTTGCTTTCGACGATGCTTGTTACACGCTTCATAAAATAACTTTGTAATTCCTCCTCATCTTCAAGGCCAGTATCTTTGATGAGCTGTTGACAATGTGTACATTTTTTCCAATAATCTCTTGTTACTTCATCGCCTCCGATATGGATATATTGGCTTGGAAACAGATCTGCCAACTCTCCTATGATCAGATCTAGATAATGATATACCGAATCATTCCCTACACAAAGCACATTCGTACGAGAAGGGTTCCATGGATCACCAGCTAATACTTGCTGAGGCGTCTTCGTGCAAGATAATTCAGGATAAGAGGCAATCAAAGCCAAACTATGTCCAGGGACGTCTATCTCAGGGACAATATCAACATACCTATCTTTAGCATACTGGATTAATTCTTTTATATCTTCCTGAGAATAATAACCGCCATACGTTGGTTTTTCTCCAGGCTGGGGAGCCTTAAACCCCTTCCAATAGCCAGTCCGAGGAACACGCCAAGCGCCTACATCAGTTAATTTAGGTAAACTTTTAATCGCTATACGCCAACCTTGATTGTCCGTCAAGTGGAGATGCAGAGTATTAAGCTTATATTTCGACATTTGATCGATATAAGATTTCAATACTTCTTTCGAAAAAAAATGTCTACTCACGTCCACCATCAGCCCTCTCCATTGAAACCTTGGGAAATCTTTAATTGAAAGCGCTGGAAGTAAGAATTCCCCACCCAGATAATCATGCTCATTAGATTCCAATTTTGGAGGTAACAATTGCATAATTGTTTCAACCGCGTAAAACCAGCCTGCAGGGGAAGGCGCTTTGATCATAACTCCTTTAGACGATATATCCAGTATATATGCCTCTCTATTTTTTACGAGGATAGCATCCGTTGAATCGATAACAAATCTTATATTATCCTTTCCTTTATCGGAAACGACAACTTGAAGATCTCCTACCACATGCCTAAGACGATTGCCGATTATACTGGAGACGACCTGTCGATAAGCTTCTTCTCCCACCACAAAACGTGTCTTTGGAGATAACTTAAAACTTCCCTCTTTTTCAACCAGTTCGACTGGCGATGGAATTAAATTAAACTGAGATTGCCCCTTGACTAGTAATACATGAAGTGATAGCCCGATAAAAAACAATAATGATATCTGTCTCATATTAAGCAAATTAATTATGGGGGTTTAGATGACCGTTAAAATCCACCGCTTGATTAAATAGTCTTAGGTGGGTTTCCAATAAAACGCTAGCCCATCTTCGATTTAACTTAACGTGTTCATTTATCGTTTCTTTAAATCCAGCATTTCGCAAAATATGTTCAACTTCGCTGATTTTTATCGTTTTCACTATGTTTACAATTTCTTGAAAAGATCTTACAGTCAAAGGATCGCCTGAAGCCGACCAATTATCTTTTAAACCGGGAAAATAATTTCTAAGCCCATCTAACAACTCGTATTCACTGATTTCTCGTTCCGGGTAAAACCAGGTTTGGTTTGCCCATTTGTAAGGAATACCTACACCTTTTAATATGCCCGTCGCTCCGATTTTTTGCAAGATTTTGAAATGTGGATCCGTAGGAGCAACATCAATGTATGGCATGATATAAGCCTTTTGATCCAATAAGGTAGATTGTACATCGCGAATAGAAACCATTGACGGCTCTACATCTTGCTTGGCAGCCAAAGCAGCAATAACACCTGCTGCTTGGCCGATTCCCAATACCACAGGTTGTAGACGGGTAGCCCCGTTGACAATATTAGTTACACCGATGCTTTTTTCAGCGACAATTAACCCCTCGTAATCTTCGGGTATCAGTGAACCCATCGGGACATTATAAGAAGGTACACGGATTTTGACAAAGTCAATCTCTGGTGCATTACCATATTTATAGTGATGATGATCTATGGTATAGTCTCCGACCACTACTCCCGTCCGATAATAAGCTTCAGGCGTATTAAAAGGCGTCATGACATGTTGTAACGCAAACAATGATTTGGCCTTTAAACGACGCGATTCACGATGATAAGGTATCATGGGGAAACCATCCTTGGTCGGATATTCGTTATAATCTATGCCCAGATTTTTAAACCCGAGTTCGGACTGAATGTAATAGACAAAACGTAATGTCATCTGCTTCGCCTCTTCCAACAGCTTCGCTCGTTCAGCTGGAGTTTTTTCAATAATATTGAGATAGATATCGTTGCCTTTTTTTGGCCAGTTAATCATGAACTTATTGTTCGGCAACCTACCATAGGTCAACATTTTGAAACAGTCATTGTTATCCTTGTTGAATGTCGCTGGGTCAGATACATCGCAACAGCCTGCAAACTCTTCTTTAGTATAATTTTTCGGTTTCTTTATTGTTTTATCAACTCCTTTGCCAAAATCCTTGAGCGTGACAACATAGGTTAGGTCTTGCACAATGTCATTCGCTTCCTCTAAAGCAAAAGATTCTTTAGTCATAGATCTACTGTCCATGCCCAAATAGTAAGGCACATGCAAAGAAGCCATGACATCACCCAATTCCGTCGCATCAATCAATACTTTCCCTTGGATGGTCAATTTCCCTTTTGATTTGGATTGCACATCAATCAACCATCCTCCATCTGCCCTTCTTATATTTTTCCATGATGCTTCGAACAATACCTGGACGTTGTTCTCGTCTTTGACCATTTTTTGGAGAATGTTATT
>JBEBVG010000025.1:0-26311 GCA_040392845.1 Sphingobacterium sp.
GCGCGATACCGGGCTACGCTACACCCCGAAAAGGTATCACCTTTATTTTGTGTGGACAAATATACATCGAAAAAAAAGCTTTGTCAATAAATAATTTTATAAAAACTTTAACCCCCTGATTTATTGTTTTATATTTTCATAAAAGCACCTTATATCAACCGCTCTAAGATAAGTTTTCAATAGTACTACAAGTATTTAAAAAAACATTTTCGAAATTAAAATAAAACCCGTAATATTGCATTCCGATTTTTACAGGATGTAAATCGTTTATAATTACTCAAAATCATGGATTTAGTAAAATTTGTAGAAGAACAAGCGGTCGTAAAAAATGAAATTCCCGCTTTTAAAGCAGGAGATACCATTAGTGTGCATTACAAAATTCGCGAAGGAAACAAAGAGCGTATTCAGGTGTACCAAGGTGCAGTAATCCAATTAAACAGCGAAGGTGCTAATGCGACTTTTACCGTTCGTAAAATCTCTAACGGTATCGGTGTTGAACGTATTTTCCCTATAAATTCTCCAAACATCGAAAAAATTGTAGTAAACGCCCACGGTAAAGTACGTCGTGCTAAACTATTCTACTTACGTGGACTTACTGGTAAAGCAGCACGTATCAAAACAAAACGTGTTTAATCCCATATACAAGACTTTCAAATAGAAAAAGGGTTTTTAGCTCCGTCGGGAGGCTAAAAACCCTTTTTCTATTTCTTATAGAGATGCATCCCAACAGTTTTTATCAAAATAAAAACGCAAAATCCACGAAAGAATCTTATCTTTGTACCCCGTACATATAGTAGACAGCAGGAGCAAAAATCTCCTCGTCTTTAGTTAGAAAATTCCATTAATTGCTATGACTAAATATATTTTTGTTACGGGCGGCGTAACTTCGTCGTTAGGAAAAGGCATTATTGCAGCATCACTTGCAAAACTGCTTCAGGCTCGTGGCTTCAAGGTTACCATTCAGAAATTCGACCCTTACATTAACATCGACCCCGGCACACTGAACCCTTACGAACATGGTGAATGCTATGTCACCGAAGATGGTGCTGAAACAGACCTGGACCTTGGACATTATGAACGCTTTTTGAATGTCCCCACATCACAGGCCAATAATGTCACCACTGGCCGTATCTATAAACACGTTATAGAGCAAGAACGTGCGGGCGCTTATCTCGGGAAAACAGTTCAGGTAATTCCTCATATTACTGATGAGATTAAACGTAGAATGCAGTTATTGGGACAGTCCGGTGAATATGATATCGTTATTACCGAACTAGGCGGGACCGTTGGTGACATCGAGTCTTTGCCTTTTATAGAGGCTGTACGTCAGTTACGTTGGGAGCTAGGCAATAATGATTCGTTAGTTATCCACCTGACTTTAGTCCCGTATTTAGCCGCAGCAGGTGAATTAAAAACGAAGCCTACACAGCACTCTGTAAAAACTTTATTGGAATATGGCGTACAACCTGATATTCTTGTTTGCCGGACAGAACATAAACTAAATCAGGAAATTCGTAAAAAGCTGGCTTTATTTTGTAATGTCAACGTGAATGCGGTTGTTGAATCGATTGATGCTTCGACAATATACGACGTGCCTTTGTTGATGCTTAAAGAGCAATTGGACAAAACGGTACTAACCAAATTAAAACTTTCTACAAAGCACGAGCCTGATCTGGAAAATTGGAAAACATTCTTAGGCCGTCTAAAAAACCCTACAACAGAAGTAAATATCGGATTAGTAGGTAAATATATTGAGCTTCCCGATGCATACAAGTCTATATCAGAAGCATTCATTCACGCCGGCTCAACAAATGAAACAAAGGTTAAGGTAAAATTTATCGCCGCTGAGAGTATCAACAGCACAAATGTTGCGGAAAAGCTCAAAGGTCTTGATGGTGTATTGGTAGCTCCTGGGTTTGGTGCTCGTGGTCTGGAAGGAAAGCTGAGCACGATTAAATATATACGTGAGAACAAGATACCCTTCTTCGGCATCTGCTTAGGTATGCAATGTGCTGTTATCGAATTTGGCAGGAATGTTCTGAACTTGACTAGTGCTAATAGCTATGAAATGGATGCTGACACCCCCGATCCTGTTATCAATTTGATGGAAGAACAAAAAAATATTACAGATATGGGTGGTACAATGCGTTTGGGAGCTTATGATTGTGACCTTAAGAAAGGCTCTAAAGCTTTCGCTATATATGGAAAAGCGAAGATTTCTGAACGCCACCGGCATCGCTATGAATTCAATAATGCTTATTTAAAAGACTACGAAAAAGCAGGGATGATTGCGTCAGGAGTAAATCCAAAAACTGGACTGGTAGAAATTATTGAATTAAAAGATCACCCTTTTTTCATAGCAGGGCAATTTCATCCGGAGTTGAAATCTACCGTTGCAAATCCTCACCCACTTTTTGTTAGCTTTGTAGCCGCTGCTTTAACACATAAAAAAACAGCCATTAAATAATTTAATATCGAAAAATAACTTTTTTAGATGGACAGAAACAATATTATTGGATTAGTACTCATATTTGTAATCTTCGCAGGTTCCTTTTATTTGATGAAACCTTCTGAACAGGAAATAAAACAGGAACAAGCGCTACAAGATTCGTTACGAAATATCCGTGAAGGAATAGCTCCGACTCCGACAAGCAGCCAATCCGTAGATACCTTAAACGTAGCTATAGACTCTGTAGATCTATCAAAGCCTTTTGGACTGTCACAACGAGGAGAAGAGAACCTGATGACACTCGAAAATGAGCTTATTAAGATCCAACTTACCAACAAGGGCGGAAAGGTAAAGTCGGTAGAACTTAAAAATGAAAGCAATTTTGATGATTCTCCTCTTTATCTCGTAGAGGGAGACAACAATAATTTTGGTTTTATGTTCAATACATCAGGACAGAACATAAACACAAATGATCTGTATTTCTCCACGACCAGCTCTACAGAAAATAGCTTAACGCTCCGTTTGAATTATAATACGGATAAATATCTGGAGTATATCTATTCACTACAACCTGGTTCGTACAACCTGGAATTAAATGTACATGCAGTAGGTATCCAGAACTTAATCGATCTCAAACAAAAAACAATTTTGCTAAACTGGGAATCAACCTTATTGCAGAAAGAACCAAATATTAAGTCTGAGCGTGAAAAATCAACAATCTTCTTCAGAAATAATGAAGGTGAGGTAGACCATCTATCTGAGACAAGTGATGATCAGGAAAAAATTGAGAAGAATAAGGTAGAATGGATCGCTTTCAAACAGCATTTCTTCTCCTCTATTTTATCATCAAAACAACCTTTTGAAAATGCGGACTTTTCTGTAACACTTCAGACAGAAGAAGGTAAAGTCAAACATTATAAATCTACTGTCGAACTGGCTTTTAACACACAATCGAATAATCAGTATGATTTTAATTTTTTCTATGGACCGAATCAGTATAAGACGCTAAAGGCTGAAGGTAAAGATTATCAGGAAATCATTAACATGGGTTGGGGACCTATACGCTGGGTCAATCAATTCATTACAGTGCCACTGTTTAATTTCTTAGACGGTTTCCATATGAGCTACGGTATTGTCATCCTTATTTTAACTCTATTATTAAAAGGAGCGATGTTCCCGTTGACTCGTAAATCATACTTGTCTATGGCTAAAATGCGCGTATTGAAGCCACAGCTGGATGAAATTAAAGAAAAGGTAGGCAACGATAACCCGATGCTGTTGCAACAGGAGCAAATGAAACTGTATAAACAAGTAGGCGTAAACCCGCTTGGAGGTTGTCTTCCTATGCTCTTGCAAATGCCTTTCACATTAGCTTTCTTCTTTTTCTTTCCTAATTTATTTGAATTGCGGGGAGAAAGTTTCTTATGGATGAAAGATTTATCGACATATGATGCGCCTATTACATTTGCTCCGATATTGGGGGTAAACCATATCTCGTTAATGTGTATCCTGATGACGTTGACCACATTATTGACGACGTGGTACAACAACGCTATATCCGGTGCGGCTGCAAATAACCAAATGAAATACATTGGTTATATTATGCCGTTGATGTTCTTCTTCATGTTGAATAGCTTCCCTTCGGGATTAAACTACTACTATTTTCTAGGTGCCGTATTTACATTCCTGACGCAGGTAATCATACGCCAGGCGATCGACGATGATAAAATTCTGGCTAAATTGGAGGAAAATAAAAAGAACCCTAAAGTTCAGAAAAAATCTTCATTCGGGTCACGCATGGAAGAACTTATGCGCCAACAACAAGCTGCACAAAAGAATAAAAAGAAATAACTATTTTAGGAATAAAGATTAAAGGAGTAAAGATCAAGGACGATGTCCTTAGTCTTTACTCCTTTTCTCGATTTATACAAAAGCACTATATCCTGTAATACTGCGTCCCACGATTAAAGAGTTTATTTCCTTTGTTCCTTCATACGAATAAATGGCCTCCGCATCCGCCAGAAAACGGGCTACATTATATTCGAGTAATATACCGTTACCTCCCATGACCTCCCGTGCCCGTGATACGATATCCCTCGTACGTAAGGTACAGAAGACCTTCGCCAGTGAGGCATGTTCATCTCTCAATTTGTCTTCATCCTGCAGTTCTGAAAGCCGAAAAACCAACGTCTGCATAGCGGTCAGGTTTGACAGCATCTCGACCAGATGATTCTGGATCAACTGAAATGAAGCTATAGGCTTGCCAAACTGTTCACGTTGTAACGTATATGCCAAGGCATTTTCATACGCTCCACGCGCACAACCGACAGCCATCCATGCTACGCCCGCCCTCGTCATCTGCAATACTTTGGCCGTATCCTTAAACGTATTGGCATGAGGTAGCCTGTCTGACTCCGGCACCAGGCAATCTGTCAATGTAATCAAACCATTCTGCACAATACGCAGGGCCATCTTGTCTTTTATTTTCTCTACGGCAAAGCCTGGATTTTCCTTTCGGACAATAAATCCTTTTACCTGATTGTCATCCAGATCTCGTGCCCAGATAATCGTTATATCCGAAAAAGTGGAATTCCCAATCCATTTTTTCTGTCCATTCAATATCCAGCCTCCGTCAGTCTGCTTACAGGTAGTCGTAAGCCCGCCTGCAGTACCTGAACCCACCAAGGGCTCTGTTAAACCAAAAGCTCCAATTTTTTCGAGCCGCTGCATCTGTGGAAGCCATTCCTGCTTTTGTTCTTCCGAACCACATCGATAAATTGACCCCATCGCCAATCCACTTTGCACACCTAAAAATGTAGCTATAGAGGGGTCAATGCGGCCGAATTCACTGGCTATTATTCCATCCATCAACGATGTTCCCCCAGCACACCCATAACCTTCAAATACATAACCACACACATTCAGTTCTGCCAGCTTGGGAATGAGCTCGAATGGGAATTCATCTCGCAGCCAATATTTATTCACGATCGGCTTTACTTCCTTTTCGAGAAATGCCCGGACTTTCAATTGTAAAGCCCGGTCTTCAGGAGATAGCTTCGCTTCAACCTCATAGAAATCAGCATTCACTGGAGGTGGCACTTTTTTCTTCTTACTTCCGGTCAACATTTTCATCGCCATCTGAAGTTGCCTTTCATCCATCTTAGATACCGCACCTAATACCTCCCCCAGATCAACTTTTTTTGATATTTTCTCAACCTGCTCGAAATCAATAGACTTCATTAGAGCCATTATACTTTTTAACTTCTTGAACATATTAAACCCATATAAATAGACAACATTTTTAACATTATTTGGTTTTTTCATTGTTGTATTTCAATAAAAATACAGAAATATATCGTTGATTTTCAATAGGATATTACATTTTTTAAAAATAATTATTTTTTAGGGTTACCTTTTGTGTTTAAAAGTATTAAGAAGTGTAAAACAAATTTGTTTCAATTAAATAGAAAATTAAGAAAATGAAAAATTTATTCGCATTCGGATTTTTAGCATTCGCTTTGACAGCAGTTTCATGTGGTGGTAACCAAACTAAAACTGAAGAAACTGCAGATTCTTTAACAGAAGTTGTAGATTCTACTGCTGAAGCTTTGGTTGATTCAATCAACAATGTTGCTGATTCAGCTACAACAGCTATCGATAACGCTGCTGACTCTGCTCAGAACGTACAATAATCCGATCAAGGGTTTAAAATACTCTAAAGCCTGTGTTTTCAGAAAACACAGGCTTTTTCATTTAAAAATTGGGAGGAGCTACTCATTTTCTTATTTTTGATAAAATTTTTAACATGACTTTATCAGCTTTAACAGCCGTTAGCCCTATAGACGGTAGATATCATCATACAACAAAAGAACTTTCAGCGTACTTTTCAGAATTTGCTTTAATAAAATATCGGGTACTTGTCGAAGTAGAGTATTTTATTGCCTTGACAGATACAGAGATCCCACAATTGACGGGTTATGACAATAGACTGTCTGAACAATTAAGGTCGATATACCAAAATTTTTCGATAGAAGACGCACAATGGATCAAAGACACTGAGAAAACAACAAATCATGATGTTAAAGCTGTCGAATATTTCCTGAAAGACAAATTCCAAAAACTTGGTTTACAAGCCTATTTAGAATTTATACACTTTGGATTGACATCGCAAGACATTAATAATACCGCCATTCCCTATTCCTGGAAAGAGGCCATTCAAAAAAGCTATATACCGCTATTAACGGAAATGACAGGCGAGCTGTATGCATTAGCTACGGCATGGAAAGATATCGCCATGCTGGCCAGAACACACGGACAGCCTGCCTCCCCTACCCGGTTAGGTAAAGAGATAAAAGTTTTTACTGAACGAATCGCCAAACAACTGGAATTATTGACACAAATACCGCATTCTGCAAAATTTGGCGGTGCTACAGGTAATTTCAACGCCCATCATATTGCCTATCCTGATCAGGACTGGATTGCTTTTGGAAACAATTTCGTCAACAACATATTAGGTTTACAGCGTTCACAAACAACTACACAGATCGAACATTACGATAATTTTGCAGCCAGCTGCGATGCGATAAAGCGTATTAATAACATCTTGATCGATTTGTGCCGTGATATCTGGACCTATATATCCATGGACTATTTTAAACAAAAAATCACTGCCGGTCAAGTTGGTTCATCAGCTATGCCTCACAAAGTAAATCCTATAGATTTTGAGAACGCCGAGGGTAATTTTGGAATAGCAAATGCTATTTTTGAACATTTAGCAGCGAAGCTCCCCATTTCAAGACTACAGCGCGATCTGACCGACTCAACCGTATTACGCAATATAGGCGTTCCTCTTGGACATACTTTAATAGGCATAAAATCTACTCTAAGAGGGCTTCGAAAATTGATTCTCAATGAATCAGAACTCCGAAATGATCTTGAAAATAATTGGGCTGTAGTTGCCGAAGCTATTCAGACAATATTACGAAGAGAAGGATATCCGAAACCTTATGAGGCATTAAAAGACCTGACAAGGACAAATAGCCGGGTTACGCAGGAAACTATTGCTACCTTTGTCGATGGGTTGAATATTCCGGAGATAGTCAAAACCGAAATAAAAGCCATCACCCCATGGAATTACACCGGGGTAGCATGGTAAGCTTTGACGATTGGATGACTTCTATATTTTTTGCATATCTTATCTTTGACGTATAATATTCTGAAAATGGCTACAATAAACGTATATACCGAGGCTACACCAAATCCGGCAACAATGAAGTTCCTGGTCAATAAATTATTGATCAATGGAAGTATAGACTATCCTGATAGAGAGGCAGCACAATCTTCTCCCTTCGCCACAGAATTGTTTAAATTCAATTTTGTAACCGGTGTATTTTTTGCCAGCAACTTTGTGACGGTTACAAAGACAGATAATGTGGAATGGGAAGATATTGAAGCTATATTAAAGGAATTCGTTAAAGGAGCTGTAGAATCGGAATTAAAAGTAAAAGAAATCGTTACCGACGAATCGGCGCATTTTGAAGGAACCGAGACCGAAGTAAAAATTCAACAAGTGTTACACGATTATGTCCGCCCGGCAGTAGAACAAGACGGGGGGGCTATAACCTACAAATCTTTTGATCAAGGTGTCGTAACAGTAGAATTAAAAGGTTCATGCAGCGGCTGCCCTTCATCTATGATTACCTTAAAAGCTGGCATTGAAGGTCTGTTAAAACGTATGGTCCCCGAGGTCAACGAAGTTGTCGCCGAAGCTATGTAAGACTCCTGGCTTTTACTTTCCTGATCTTAAGCTGTAGCAACACAACTGACGCGACAAAAGTCACGACAGCAATGACCGCTAATCCGACAACAGATCCCCGAACAAATCCAACCGCTCCTCCCTCAACTACCATAGTCCGGAAAATCTGTAGGTAATGCGTCAGCGGAATCATATCTGCTATGTAGACTATCCAGGTTGGCATCTGGCTCAAAGGCCATGTAAATCCACTCAGTATAAATGAAGGTGTCGCGATGACCATTAATATTTCAGTCGCCTTAAGCTGATTAGGAATAATAATACTCACCAAAATACCAATAAAGCAAACTGCCAGAAGAAATAGTGTTGAAGCTCCCCAAAATGCTAATCCATCCACATGCAACGGCATTCTGTAGTATAGAGAATAACCATAATACAATGCATAGATACCGATGGACATCAACAGGTAAGGCATAATTTTGACCAGGATCAAAACAAATACATTCGAAGACTTATCCACCAATTCCTTAAATGTACCTCGTTCGAATTCTGAAGCAAAGCTCAAGGCCAAACCTAACATCATCACTTGTTGCAATACCGTAAGCAAAACACCAGGCAACATAAAATACAAATAATTGCCACTACGAATGTGCTGCCTGATAATTGTAGTCTTAAAAGGCTCATACTGCTGCGAAGCTACATACTCGGGCACTCCCCTTTTTTGTTGAGCTTTTATCTGTATACCAGCCTTTAACGTTCCGGCACAGACGTTGACTGCCATCATAGCATAATTCGAGGTCAACGTATTGGAAGCATTGACAAACAAGGTCAATTCCGTATTTCTGTTGTAATTGACATCCGAAGCAAAACCACGCGGAATATGCACTACTACGGTAGCCTCTCTTTTTAATGCCGTCTCATTAGCCTGAAAAGCGTCCGGCAATACATCTGACACATAAATGACCTCACTTTCATTAAACATATCGATCAGCTGTCGGCTCAAAGGGCTATGATCTTCATCTACAACAATCACCGGAAGATGGGTCACTTTTCCTTTTTGATATACACCGCCCACCAATACGCCATACATAATCGGTGCACCCAGAAATAATATGAGCAATACCTTATTCTGATAGAACAGGGCGAACTCTCTTTTGATCAGATTCCAAAAATTTTTCATAGCTCCTGATTATTTTCCCTCTTTTACGATAAAACTCGCTTTCGTCAGCAGATCTCTGCTTTGTGAAAGATCAACAGGCTTGAGGCGAACTTCAAACAACGTTTCCTGTTGTTCAAAATCAGGATAAGCCGTACTGATATTAGCGTAAGAACTTAGTGAACGCACGGTTTCCACGGTAGCTATCACGGTTTTATCATTCAGATACGGAATCACTAAAGTTTTTTGTGCTCCTTTTTCAAACTCCTTAACCTTGCTTTCGGGTACCGTCACCCGAAAATAAGTACCCTCTACAATATAACCGGATACAAGGCTATATCCTGCTAGAGCTAATTCGCCAACTTTCAGATTGACTGTTTCAATCGTCATATCCTGCGGAGCCAATATAAAACGCTCCTGTGCAGCTACGTTGACTTCAGAAACAGCACCCAAAGCACGCTCTTTTTGACCTAAAGCCATCTTTTGCTGCTCAATACGCGCACCATGCTTAATATCGGCCAATTCAGCCTGTGCTGCAAGATATTGATTGAGTGCCCCCTGGTATTTAGCATATACTTCATCATATTTTTGTTGGGCCACAAGCGAATCCGCCAAAAGATTTTGCATACGGTTCAACGACTTTTTGGCAAAATCATACTGTTCTTTCAATCCTTCTACTTTAGCGTTCAACTGCACCAATTGACCATCGGTGGCCCCTTTCACAGCCATTTCATATTGCGCCTGTGCGGCTTCCAGAGCACCCTGTGCTTGTAAAGACTTCGCATCGACTTCGGGAAGTTCCAGGATTAATAAAGTATCCCCTTTTTGGACATATCTCCCCTCCTCGACCAAAATCCTTTGAACTTTGCCAGGAATCTTGGTTGTGACAGACAATTGTTCTCTTTCAATCTTACCTTCCAGTTTCTTTCGGTCCCCCGCATGGTTTGAACAGCTTTGAAGTAAAAATAAGGTGCTTAGGGTATATAATATTCTTTTCATGATTATCGTATTATTGTTTGATATAGATTTCCATTTGTCTTTAAGAGCTCCGTGGCCATACTGCGTTGGCTCAATATCTGGTTAAAATAGTTCAGCGAGTGTTTGTAATACTCATTTTCGGCCTCCAACCGCTCTGTAACATCCGTCAGACCTTCCTCAAACTGTCGCGAAGCCAACTGCATATTATTTTTGGCAATGGTGACCTGCTGCTGGTTCACGGCTATTTTCTTTAAAGCCAGATTATAATCCGACTTGGTCTTACGTTGCAGCAGCGATAGTTTCTCACGTGTATCATCCAACTTATTTTCGTTAATCTTGATATCCAGGCGAGCCTTTTCCACAGACGATTTATGGGTCTTACCTTCGAATATATTCCACTTCATCCCCACACCGATAGCATAGCCCGGAAACATCTGCAAATGATTATTGGAAAGTTTCACATCGCCGATATGAGGAATATCTTTCAAGTTCATATCCGTACCAAAGGCATTGAAATAGGAAACATTACCAAATGCAAACAGCAAGGGAAGTTGTGCACCTTTTTCTTTCTTCAACACATATTCAAAAGCCTTCTGTGACGCTTCCAATGCCTGCAACTCTTTTCTGTTCATATTCTCGGTGTCCTCCACATTCAACAAGATTTCTGAGAGGCCGTACGATACCGAACGAAGTTCCTGTGGGGACAATCCCGTCAGCTCTTCAAGTTTGTAGTACAATAGTTCCCTATTGCTTTGTACCTCGGCCTTTTTGCTTTCCAATTCCAGCATAGCCAATTTAATCTTGTCCCGATCGTAAGGGATAGCAAGACCGTTCTCTATCGCTTTGACGACTTTTTGATGTTCTCTTTGTAACCTTTTGTCTGAATCATCGATTAACAAATCGACCTCTTTTAACAACATCAATTGGTCAAATGAAAGAATGACCTCCTGTGCCAACTGATCATAACCTGCCTCGGTCATCAATTCCTGTGCCTTGGCCTTTTGCTCCAATGCTTTCTTTCCGTTTGTAATCTGCAGTCCACTAAATATAACCTGTCTGGCAGTCACACCAGCCATCCCTACCTGAGTAGCGATATTCCCTTTTTGAGAACCTTCAAATAGATTAAGTCCCGTCAAGGGCAGCTGTTGGGTAGGCAGATCCAGATCGAAGCCTGTATGCAAGTAACCGTAACCGGCATTTGCAGAAACAGTTGGCAACAGTTTTCCTTCCACCATTTCCTTTTCTAAAAGTGTCTTCTGGCTCTCCAGAATCGAATTCTGTAAAGGCTTGTTGTGCACAATCGCCTTTTGAACCGGAATTTTAAAAGCTTCAAAGGGTTGCTGAGCATGCAATCCAAAGCTACCTGCTACCACAAGGGCTGATACAACAATAAAATAACTGAACAACTTCTTCATACATTTTGACATTTTTTATTATGACAGGACAAAGTTGAATAAAAATAGAACAGGAACTTTTCAGATATCTTAAAAAAATAAATTACTTCATTCCGCGTATCACCGAAAGAGTTTGTTGGGAGACCCCCAAATAAGAAGCAATATGTCCTAAGGAGACATGCTGAAACAGTTCTGGATTATCTGCTATCAGAGCCAGATACCGTTCGTGAGCTGTTTCAAATTGATTATTATAAAATCGTTTGGAAAATGCGATCAGCATATCCAATAGTATTTTTTGAATGATATGATTGACTGTAATATCGGTCTCCGCCAACTCTTTTACGGGTGCAAACGGAATAACAGTAATGCGCGAAGGAGCCAACGCCTGAAAACCTACATAACTCGGCTTATGGTACATCACACTCTCGACAGCCGTGCTCAATGTCTGCGGCGCAAAAAAATAATGGGTAACATCTTTTTTGTTCTTAAAATAAAACACACGGGCAAAACCACTTTCCACAAAATAGATATGCTTTAGATAACTCCCCGGCTCAAAAATAATATCACCTTTTTGATAGGTTCTCGTATCGCTGATCGAATCAAAGAATATCTCTAGCGCTTCATTGATCTTATATTCTTGTTTTAAATAATCTATTAGATTCATACAAGTCCGTTTGTTCTACCTAAAGTAAGCTATTTTAATCTATTTACCATTTTTTATTTTTAGTTTCGATTTTTTACCACTACCTTTGCACTTCCGTAAATGCGGAATTGTTTAGTTAAATTAATTTTATAACACAAATGCAACAGTACGAATCTGTAATCATTCTTACCCCGTTGCTTTCAGAGGAGATTGCGAAAGAAGTAATCGCAAAATTCAAAAATATCCTCACAGAAGGCGGAGCCGAAATTGTCGCAGAAGACAATTGGGGTTTGAGAAAATTAGCGTATCCAATCCAGAAAAAAACAACTGGATTTTATCACTTAACTGAATTCAAGGCTCCAGGTGAATTAATTCAAAAATTAGAGCTTGAATACAAGCGTGATGAGCGTATAATGCGCTTCTTAACGGTTGCGCTAGACAAGCATGCCGTAGCGTACAACGAAAAGAAACGTAGCGGTGCATTCAACAAGAAAGTAGAAACTAAAACTGCGGAGGTAGCAAACTAATGGCAAACGAGAATATCCAATACGTGACTGCCCCTAAAGTAGAGGACAACCGTAAAAAATACTGTCGCTTTAAAAAGAACGGTATTAAGTACATCGACTATAAAGATGCTAACTTTCTTTTGAAGTTTGTAAATGACCAGGGGAAAATTCTTCCTCGTCGTCTTACAGGCACATCATTGAAATTCCAACGTAAGGTGGCTCAAGCGGTGAAACGCGCACGCATCATCGGCCTATTGCCTTACCTAACTGATTCATTAAAATAAGGAGGATACGATAATGGAAGTTATATTAAAACAAGATGTTAAACACCTTGGTGAAAAAGACGATATCGTAGTAGTAAAACCCGGTTATGGCCGTAATTACTTAATTCCTCAGGGATTTGCGACATTGGCTACCTCATCGGCAAAAAAAGTTTTGGCAGAGAATATCAAACAAGCTCAGTTCAAACAAGAAAAAATCAAGAAAGATGCTACAGAACTTGCTGCCAAGCTAGAGAATGTGAAACTTTCTATTGGTGCAAAAGCTGGTGAAAGTGGTAAAATATTCGGTAAAGTCAACAGCATTCAAATTGCTGATGCTTTGAAAGCGCAAGGTTTTGAGGTTGATCGCCGTCGTATCACCTTCGAAACAGAACCGAAAACTATTGGTGAATACGTGGCAAACTTGAACTTACATAAAGAAGTGAAAGTTCAGGTTCCATTTGAAGTTGTAGCAGAATAATCTATTATCCTGCACGAAAATATAGAGGAGATAGCATATGTTATCTCCTTTTTATTTATGTTTGTATCAAAAAAGAACAAATTATGAAGCCAAAGACCATTATCATAGCTATTCTGTTAGCCCTTGTGGTCCTTATTCTTTTCAATAACAAAGAGGAAAGCTCTTTTTGGTTATTTACAGAGATACGAACCTCCAAACTCATCATCTTAGGCACCTTTTTTATCCTCGGTATAGTCACTGGCGGTATAATATTCCGCAGGCGTAAAAAACATCCTAAAGAGTATGGTATAAGTAACCCAAATGCTTCGGAGATACAACAGGATACTACACTGGAACAACACCCTTATTCTACCTCTCACCTATCGGATGAAGACCGGGATTTTATCCGTCACGATTAAACCAATCACGCCATCGGTCTCCTTAATTTAGAATGGGAGTAACCATACATAAAGTAGATAAGCAGTCCTACCACCAGCCATAGGACAAAAATAATCCAATTACTAACCCCCAGCTCACTCATTAAATATAAGTTCACTAGTATTCCTATTACAGGAAGTAAGGAAAAGTTATGTCGATAACTTAATATACTCAACATACCCCACGTGCCCCAGAAAATAAGCACCAACGATTTGTGTAAGATCATATCTTTGGTTCCTAGTGTCTTCCATTCCGCAAAGCTGTCCTGTCCATAGATATACGTCAAGACCAACCCTAAGAGAAAGCAAATACCGACAATATATTTCCCATTCACATAAGGCACTTTAAATGTAGATTTTTTGGACAACCCTGTTTTATCCATATAAAGCACACCCGCACAGACCAGGATAAAAGCAAAAAAAGTACCTACCGAAGTTAAGTCTACAAAAAAATCCATCTTAAAGAACAATGCCGGAATAGCGACAACAATGCCTGTGATCAGTGTAGCAAAAGAAGGTGTCTTATACTTTGGATGAATAGTAGAAAACTTCTTCCACAGAAGCCCATCCCGGCTCATAGTCATCCAAATACGAGGTTGTGCAAGCTGAAAGACTAACAAAGCACTTGTAATAGCAATAACAGAAGTCACAGATATAATTCCGGCCATATAATCAAAACCTACATATTCAAATACATAAGCTAATGGGTCTTTCACATTGAGCTCAGTATAATTAACCATGCCTGTCAACACCAACGTAATAGCGACATATAATATGGCACATATCACCAGGCAATATATCATGGCTTTTGGCAGGTCTCGCTGTGGATTTTTACATTCTTCGGCCGTTGTCGAGATGGAGTCAAACCCTATAAATGCAAAAAATACCGCTGCAACCCCACTCAATACCCCTCCCATTCCATTGGGTGCAAAAGGCGTCCAGTTATCAGGCTTTACAAAAAAGGCTCCCCCTACGATTACAGCTATAATGACCCCGATCTTAATAATCACCATAACATTACTGACACGTTGCGATTCTCTTATACCAATATAAACCAATCCCGTCACCAATACTGTAATCAATCCCGCCGGCAAATCGAAAATAACAGGTATATCGCCAATCCGTGGTGCCGTGATATAAGCCTGCCAGGCTATCTTATCGATGCCGGTCAGACTTGTTATCCCACTTTCCAGCACCTTTTGATGAGCATCTGACGCATAGCCTGGGGCCATGGTCAGCCATTCGGGAATATGTAGCCCAAACCCGGCACACATGGATACAAAGTATTGCGACCACGAAATAGCGACAACCATATTTGAAACAGCATACTCTAATACTAACGCCCATCCAATAATCCAGGCAAATAATTCGCCGAAAGCAACATAGGCATACGTATAAGCACTACCCGATACTGGAACAGTACTGGCAAATTGTGCATAAGACAGTGCAGTAAAGACACAAGCAAATGCCACAAATACAAACAACAAAGAAACAGCAGGGCCTCCATTGAAAGCCGCCAATCCAATTGTACTGAATATACCTGCACCAACAATGGCAGCTATTCCTAAAGAAACTAAATCACGGACTCCCAAGACCTTGGCTAAGCCCGAGCCGTGATGCACGGAATCAGATAATATGCGGTCGACACTTTTCTTACGGAAAAGTTGATTTCTCATAGATATAACTTAAAAAACGATTGTATTATTCCATTTTATCCTGAATAAAGGTATAAATTTCCCTATAATTTTCAAGATAATGCAATTGGTATTCCCCGAGCCGCAACGCAAGTTCGTCAAAATGCCTTTGTTGCGGTTTAAAATCCCAAACGCGTTTACATATATTATACAAAGCACGTGGAAGATTCTCGATAGCCGCATAATCATATATATATTTCGAGGCAAGGAAGCTATCATAAAACATAAAGAAACGTTCCACATCAACCTCGCCTAATTCGTTAAGGTACAACTCTAACAATTTACGATCGACATGTTCCAGATGTTCATATAAACGGGCAACGTTGGCTATACCTTGTTCTATTAATAGGTGATCTAAGAGTAATTCTAATGAAATATGAGCCAGAAAAGAAGCTCTTATGGGCAAATCATGAACAATATCCTCAATATGTTTACGTAACTGATGTGTATGTACATAAAAAAAATCAGAGCCATGAAATAATTTATCCACCTCGACATGCCGGAGCCACCCCTCAGTTATAGCCCTGCTTTTAGGATGAAAGTCTAATCGGTGCTCCAGCTTATGGAGTTGAAAGGAATAATTTTTATCGACATTCTTTAGCAGGTCAGGAAGGAGACCTCCCAATACTTGTTCGGATTCAGATGCGAAACGTTCGAAATAGTAGTGCGATAAAAAGTTCACAACATTGACGTTATCTGGTAATTAATACCGTAAGATACGTCATAATCTCTTATCTTTGCAATCTTAATTCATTTTTTAAATCATCTCGTTATGAACTTTGTAGAAGAGTTACGTTGGAGGGGCATGCTTCAAGACATTATGCCCGGTACCGAAGAATTGCTTAGTAAAGAAAAAGTTTCCGGATATATCGGTTTTGATCCGACAGGCGATTCCTTGCACGTAGGTCATTTAACGCAAATCATGACATTAATCCACTTCCAGAATGCAGGACACAAACCAGTAGCCTTAGTAGGTGGCGCCACCGGAATGATCGGAGACCCCTCTTTTAAGTCAGCTGAAAGAAACCTACTGGATGAAAGCACCTTACAGCATAACGTAGCCTGTCTAAAAAATCAACTGGCCAAATTTTTAAATTTTGGCGATGGAGAAAACGATGCCAAGATGGTCAACAACTACGACTGGTTCAAAGACTTCAAGTTTCTGGATTTCATTCGTGATGTGGGCAAATTGATTACGGTAAATTACATGATGGCTAAGGATTCAGTAAAAAAACGCCTGGAAGGTGATAATGGATTATCCTTTACCGAATTTACATACCAGCTTATTCAGGGCTATGATTTCTATTATTTATGGAAACATCATAATTGTAAAATTCAAATGGGCGGGTCAGACCAGTGGGGAAATATCGTCACGGGCAGTGAAATGATTCGACGACAAGATCAAGGTACCGCCTTTGCACTGACTACGCAATTGATAAAAAAGGCAGATGGTCAAAAATTTGGTAAAACTGAATCTGGCGCAGTATGGTTAGATCCAAAGAAAACATCTCCATATAAGTATTATCAATTCTGGCTCAACACGACCGATGATGATGCTAAGAACTGGATAAAAATCTTCACGTTAAAAACCGAAGACGAAATCAACAACATTATAGCTGAGCACGATGCTGCCCCCCATTTGCGCCTGGTACAAAAAGCTTTAGCGCAGGACATTACCATTCGTACCCATTCGGAGAAAGATTACGAAATGGCTATTAAAACCTCGGAGTTCCTCTTTGGCAATGGTTCTTTGGATTTCCTGACGAACATGGATCACGAATCAGTATTGGAAGTATTTGACGGTATCCCACAATTCAACATACACAAAGCCGAATTGTCTGAAGGAATCAATATCTTAGACTTGTTAGCCGTAAAATCGGAGGTCTTCTCTTCCAAAGGTGAAGCTAAAAAGATGTTGCAAGGAGGAGGGGTATCTTTAAATAAAGAAAAGCTTACTGATATAGAGCAAGTCATTAACAACACCCGACTGATTAACGATAAATACCTGGTAGCTCAAAAAGGCAAGAAAAACTATTTTCTGCTTATTGTGGAATAAACCCCAGCAGAAAATAAAAAAATATATGCATTAAAAAAGCCCCGATCAACGATCGAGGCTTTTATTTTATAGAAAAGATCTACGTTTTATTTAGATTTTTTCTCATCACCTTCCATTTGCTCTTTCAACTGAGCTAATATATCCAGGTCACCTAAAGTTGATTTCTCGACAGAGTCTTTTACTTTCTTCACAGCATTGGATGCAGCTTTAGCATCTTTTTTACGTGAATTTGATTCCTCTTTACGAGCTTCTTCTTTAGCCTCTTCCCAAATACGGGAGTGCGAAATTACCAAACGTTTATTTTCCTTGTTGAACTCGATAATCTTGAAGTCAGTGACATCATCTACTTTCAATGAAGTACCATCTTCTTTGACAGAGTGCTTAGATGGGCAGAAGCCTTCTACACCATATTGCAAAGCAACAATATCTCCTTTATCGCCAACCTTAATCACTGTACCTTCGTGAATAGATCCTTCTACAAAGATCGTCTCAAAAGTATCCCAAGGATTCTCTTCTAGCTGCTTGTGACCTAATGATAGCTTACGGTTCTCTTCATCAAGCTCCAATACAACCACTTCTAATGTTTCACCTACTTTCGTAAATTCATTAGGATGATTGATTTTCTTAGACCATGAAAGGTCAGAGATATGTACTAATCCGTCGATACCATCTTCCAATTCAACAAACACACCGAAGTTAGTCATGTTCTTCACAACAGCCGTTTGTTTAGAGCCGATAGGATAACGTTCTGCAATATTCTGCCAAGGATCAGGAGTCAATTGTTTAACACCTAAACTCATCTTACGCTCATCACGATCCAATGTTAGAATTTGTGCTTCGATTTCATCACCTACTTTTAAGAACTCTTGTGGAGAACGTAGGTTTTGAGACCAAGACATTTCAGAAACGTGGATAAGACCTTCAACACCAGGGATGATTTCCAGGAATGCTCCGTAGTCAGCCACTGTCACTACCTTACCTTTTACTTTAGAACCTATCTCTAGCGATTTGTCTAAAGATTCCCAAGGATGCTCTGACAATTGCTTTAACCCTAAAGCGATACGTTTTTTCTCATCGTCGAAGTCTAGAACTACAACGTTGATTGTTTCATCCAAAGACAAAACTTCTTTCGGATGCTCTATGCGGCCCCAAGAAATATCTGTAATATGCAGCAATCCGTCAACACCACCTAAATCAATGAATACACCGAAGTCAGTAATATTCTTGACAGTACCTTCCAATACTTGTCCTTTTTCTAACTTCGCAACGATTTCTGATTTTTGGTTTTCTAAATCATCCTCGATCAATACTTTGTGAGATACGACAACATTTTTGAATTCGTGGTTGATTTTTACCACTTTAAATTCCATGGTCTTACCTACATAGATATCATAATCACGTATAGGTTTGATGTCGATCTGTGACCCGGGCAAGAAAGCTTCTACACCTTTGATGTCTACAATCAATCCTCCCTTTGTACGGGACTTGACAAAACCTTCTATTACTGCATCATTATCTAATGCATCATTGATGGCTTCCCATGATTTTTGAGTTTTAGCGCGTTTACGTGAAAGCACCAGCTGACCATTTGCATCTTCTTGCGATTCGACAAATACGTCAACTTTGTCACCTACTTTTAAGTCAGGTAAATCACGAAACTCCGTTTTTGCTACAAGACCGTCAGACTTAAAGCCTACGTTCAAGACAACATCTTTGTTGTTCATCGATACGACAGTACCTTCAATGATCTCTCCTTGATTAATCTGATTGAAAGTGTTAGCGTACTGCTCTTCTAATTGAGCACGCTCTGTATCGCTGTAATTACCGAACGCTTTTTCATCGGCATCCCAATCAAAATCCCCCTCTGGAGTAACCCAGGTGTTGGATTTGATTTCGTCGATTAATTTTGAATCTGCTTCAGACTCGATTTCTTCAGTGTCTTTCACTACTTTAGTGTCTACACCTTGTAGCTCTGCGTTTTTCGCTGCTAACTCTTTTTCTGCTTCTTGTTTTTTTGCCATTAAATTTATTATCTCCTTTTCCCTACCTTGTAGGAAGGGCAAAGATACGAAAAAGTTTTATTTACAATATTTTAAGTAAAAAAATATTTACTCCACTTGCTTGAACGAATTGTATACCCGGGGCTTTACAATCTTTATACTTTGCTTAGACAAGGTGATGCTTGCATTCAGTTCAAACCCTATTAGCAAAATCAATGAGTTCAGGTACATCCATATCATAATAACGATAATTGTACCGATCGAACCATACAATTTATTATAAGCATTAAAATTATCGATATAAAAGACAAAACCAGAGAACGATAATATCGCCAGTACCGTCGCTAAAGTTGCTCCGGGATTAAACAATTTCCATCGTTTAGATACAGAAGGACCGTATCGATATAAAAGGCTGACTGTAAAAAAATAAATAGTAAAGAGTATAAGCCACCTGGACGTTTTAATCACAAAAGTCCAAAACCACGACAAATCATACGCAATATGACTTTTCAGATACGATATAACCACACCTGCTGTTGTAAAAACAGCTATACCTATAGACAGCGCCAGAACAATTGCAAATGACAAACCTAAGGCGATCATACGCCTTTTTCCCCAGCTTCGATTTTCACGGGAGAGCGAAGCCTTGTTGAACGCCCTCATCAGGTTAGCCATACCATTGGTAGAAAAAAAAGTCGCCAGCAAAAAACCGAAAGACAACAACCCGCTATTTTGCTTTTTTATAATATCTTCGAGCGTAGATTGAATAGCGATATAAGCATCAGCGGGTATGACTATCGCCAGAAACTCCATTAACTTATCCTGAAAATTGTCAACAGGTATATACGGTATTAAGGTGAACAAAAAGATGATGCCCGGAAAAATAGCGAGCATAAAATTATAAGCGAGCGACGATGCCTTATTTAAAATAGATTCTCGTTTGATCTCCTGAAAGAAAAATACAGCTACTGTATACAACGGCAACTTCCCGAAACCGGGCAAGGTTGCCTGTTTAGACCATTCAATCAGACTATCGTATGGCTTAAACAGAAGTAAGCTGTTGTGGAGCTTTTTCATAATTAACTAAAATAAGCATCCATCTTATCCTGAAAGATCTGCGGCGCTTTGCATGGCTTATTTTTTTCAATATCTACAAAAACCAGCTGTGTCATTCCCGAATTAAGCAATTCACCTTGCTCGTTGAATATCTCATACTCAAACTTAATCCGTACCCCTGGCCTTTCACGGATAGTTGTCCTGATCGTAATCAGATCATCATACCTGGCCGGTTGGAAATACTGGGTATGAAGCTCAATAACAGGAAGCATTACGCCCCGATCTTCAAGCTCTTTATAAGATATCCCCGTCTGACGGAGCATTTCGGTACGAGCCACTTCATAAAACGTGGCGTAATTCCCGTAATATACATAGCCCATCTGGTCGGTCTCTGCATATCTTATCCGTATTTTATATTCAAAAACGTACATTAGTGGTCAGTTGTCAGTGGTCAGTTATCAGTGGTCAGTGGTCTCACTACCTCTTAATATTACGTTCATCCAGTGCCTTCTGAAATTTCCGTGCATTCAACTGATGCTCGGCAACAGTTTTGGCAAAGGCATGGTATCCAGAAAAATCTTCCCGGGCACACATATATATATAATCATGCTGAACGGGATCGAGTACGGCATCAATAGCGACTATCGGTGGCATATTAATAGGTCCCGGAGGAAGTCCTCTAAACCGATACGTATTATAAGGGCTGTCCAGTATCAGATGTCTGTTCAATACCCGACGTATCGTGAAATCCTGATGAGCAAAAATAACAGTGGGATCCGCCTGAAGCAACATTCCCTTTTTCAAACGGTTGAGATACAAACCGGCAATGGCAGCCATTTCGTCATTATGCAAAGCTTCTCCACGTACAATAGATGCCAATATAGATACTTCAACAGGCGTCAGATTGATCTTCTTTGCTTTTTCAAGACGTTCTGGTGTCCAAAATTTTTGATACTCGTCATAAAACCGCTCTACAACCTTCTCCGCCGACGTATTCCAATAAATATTATAGGTATTGGGAATGAACATGGTATAGAAATTTTCTTTCGTAAAACCATATTTTTTAGCCAGCGTTTCATCATTTAGCAAGGCACTAAATGCAGCCGAGTCGGCTTCAAAGCTTTTACCAAGCAATCCTGCGAAATTTTCTTTTAAACGTATATTGGCAAACCGGAATCGAACAGCGTCCTGGTATCCTCCACGTAAGTTGCCAATAAGCCTTCTATTATTCATGCCAGGGGTCAATTTATAACGTCCCGGCTTTACCCTATCTATATACCCCATCCGTCGGGCAGCATAATCAAACAGATCCGGATGTTTTACAATTTTTTGTTCCTTAATACGTGCTAACACACGTTCGTAATTATCGTCACTGTATACATATAAGTACTCTTCCTCATCCGTAACCGACGATCCTATAAAAGTTTGGTATAATTTAAAGCCTATAAAGCCTCCTATTAATATCACCACTAAGGAAACAATACCTACCCATTTGATTGACCTTTTTTTTGACATATCGTAATCAACTATTCGTTAGATAATGTTAGGTTGATGGGAGTGCCTATACTAATAATACGAGCAGATGTATCGGGTGACTGTGCCACGACACGTGCAGATAGTGTATCTAGAATGGTACCCGAAACGCTACCAAGATTTAAGCCCAACCCCTGTAAAGCAAACTTCGCTTCCGACAAAGTAAGTCCTAAGACATTCGGAACCTCCACCTCATTTGCCCCCCTACCGTTACCCAACACCAATGTCACACCCGACCCTTTGGCGAGCATCCTCCCGGTTTTAAGCGGTTGGCCCGCAAACTGCACATCCAATACAACGTCTCTGGCGATATCGTTTACATAAACGGTGTCTCCGATTTTTAAAGCGTGGTTTTTCAATATTGCAGTGGCTTCTACCAAATTTTTCTCAATGATATCCGGAAAGGCAATTTCCGGCGCTACCTGCGTAATAATAGTCAGATAGATCGTTCTTCCACTTTTTACCGGAGCCTTTGCTTCAGGATCCTGCTCAATTACCAATCCCGGCTGGGCATCAACCTGGTAAACCGAATCAACTTCATATTCTAAACCTGCTTTGTTTAGCACCTGAATAGCCTGGCTTATGGTAAGACCTTTAAGGACCGGCACCTCTTGCGAATCGCCATGCTTCGTGTAAACACGAAGACCAAAATAAATGATCAGAAAGAGTACACCCAGAAAAATCAATATATAAATAAGATTTTTACGAAAAGTGTCTGTACGTAAATAAAGTAATAGTTTTGACATGTGTGATATCTAAATTTAGCAAATCGCTGTCTATTTATTTTAAACAAAAATATTCGTTTTTCCGTGTATCACAAATTATATTTGCGAACAACAAGCTAACAGATGAACCCGTCATGATTAAAATAATCGTTAAACATACAGGGAAATGATTATTTCAATCATCAAAGGCTCCATCTGGCAGATAAAAAACAAAACAGACAGATGAACACAAAAGTAGCATTAATTACTGGCGGATACACAGAAGAGGCTGAAGTATCGTATAAAAGTTCACAATTTGTTTACGAGCAGCTCGATAAAAACAAGTATGATGCTTACCTGATCGACATACGTACAGATGGCTGGTTCTATAACGATGAGCAAGGTAAACAGTATGTGATCCAAAAGGAAGACTTTTCGTTGCTTTTGGAAAACGAAACCATTCGATTCGATATTGCTTTTATTATTCTCCACGGCACACCCGGTGAGGACGGACGTTTGCAGGGATATTTCGATATGATCGGCCTCCCCTACACGTCTTGCGGTGCCTTGACCTCAGCCTTGACAATGAACAAAGGATATACAAAAGCCATTATTCAAGATATTCCCGAACTACATGTAGCCAGTTCGGTGCTTCTCTTCGAAAGTCACCGAAACGAAGCTGTACAAATGGTGCAAGAAAAACTATCCCTGCCTTATTTTGTAAAACCCAATGCCGGGGGCTCCAGCATAGGTATGACCAAAGTAAAAGAAATGGGAGCGCTGGAAGAAGCCTTAAACAAAGCATACGATGCCGAAAATACGGGTAAACAGGTATTGGTGGAGGAATTTGTCTCCGGACGTGAGTTTTCGCAAGGCATTTTCAGAAATTCGAAAGGAGAACTGGTAGTTTTACCGGCCACGGAAGTAAAGACGACACGTGAGTTTTTTGACTTTGAAGCAAAATATGTGGCCGGCCTGACGGAAGAAATTACGCCTGCCGATCTTTCCTCAGAACAACAAGAGCGTGCAGCCCGCATTCTTCGGGAAATCTATATCCGGTTGAATTGCAAGGGAATGGTCCGTGTTGACTTTTTTCTGGAAAATGATACGGATAAGTTTTTCTTTATCGAAATCAACACTATCCCGGGACAAACAGCCCAAAGCTTCATTCCGCAGCAGGTCCGGGCTTTCGGCCTGCGCGAAACCGATTTTTATGGTGAATTGATCGAAGCGGCTTTGCTTTAGCAGCTTCAATCATCATTTGTTTTTCCTTCTGGAGAAGCCAAAAAATCCAACCGTGGGGGAGTGAACGAATCTATCAATTCCCCCGCTTCGAGACATTCACATCCATGTAGGGTACCTGAAGGAATAATACAACTATCACCTGTCGTAATGATATGTTCGACATTTCCAATCGTGTATTTAAAAGTGCCAGCGTTGACATAAGAAATTTGTGTATGTATGTGACTGTGCAACTCTCCAACAGCACCTGTTTCGAAGCGCACTTTGACGAGCATCAAAGCGTCATCGTGAACAGCTATTTTACGCCTCACACCTTTGCCTAAATCGACCCATTCAGTTTCTTTATCGATATGGAATAGTTCGCTTTGCATGATTATCCTCGCTCCCACACTTCAAAACTGTAATCAAAAGCATGTCTTTCATCTCTAAGATGATCCTCCTGACTGATGAGCTTCCATTCATTTTCAGGGAGCTCGGGAAAGAAAGCATCTCCATCGATGACAGTATGTACCCGGGTTAGGTGAACCTTTTGTGCTAAAGGTAAAAATTGACTATATACGTTGGCACCACCGATAACAAAGACCTCACGCTCATCACGACAGTAAGTCAATACGTCATCAACATTATTCGCAACATCCGCATCAGGGCTCGTATAGTTCTGATCTCTTGTTAGAATAATATTCCGACGTTCCGGAAGAGGTTTACCAATAGATTCAAAAGTTTTACGCCCCATGACAACTGAATGTTCCAGCGTCGTTTTCTTAAAATATTTAAAATCATTAGGCAAATGCCACGGCATCTGATTATCCTTGCCGATAGCATTATTCTCCGCTGCCGCTACAATTAATGTTATTTTCATGAATGATTACACAGATTAAATATGATTACACAGATTGTTTTCAGTGGACAGTGATAGCGGAGCGAATAGAAACCAGTACTGATCACTGTCTACTGATTACTGACGACTTAAACAGCTACCGGAGCTTTGATGTGTGGGTGACATTCATAATTCACTAATTCGAAATCTTCAAACTTAAAATCAAAGATATCCTTCACCTCAGGGTTGATCTTCATCTGTGGAAGAGCCTTAGGTTCACGGGACAGCTGTAATTCTGTTTGTTCAAAATGATTACTATAGATATGCGCATCTCCCAATGTATGTATAAATTCTGCCGCTTCCATATCACATACCTGAGCAACCATCATTGTCAACAATGCATAAGAGGCAATATTGAACGGTACACCCAGGAATATATCTGCACTACGTTGATATAGCTGACAGGACAACTGTGGTTTGAGCAATCCTTTTTCCGGATCAGCAGGAGCAACATAGAATTGAAAAAAGGCATGACACGGTGGGAGCGCCATATTTTCGATCTCCCCCACATTCCAGGCCGAAACAATGATACGACGAGAGTCGGGCGTATTCTTCAATTGATGGATCACTTGGGAGATCTGATCGATATGCCTTCCATCTGGTGTAGGCCATGAACGCCATTGCGAACCATATACCGGCCCCAGATTGCCGTTCTCATCCGCCCATTCATCCCAGATACTGACACCATTTTCTTTCAGATATTGAATATTTGTCTCCCCTTTCAAAAACCAGATAAGTTCATGTATAATAGAACGAAGATGTAATTTTTTAGTCGTCACCAAAGGAAAACCTTCTTTAAGATCGAAACGCATCTGGTAGCCAAATACACTGCGTGTCCCTGTCCCTGTACGATCGGTTTTCTCCGCTCCTGTAGTATATACATGTTGTAGCAAATCCAAATATTGTTTCATGGTTGTCCTTATTAAATGAATCCTACGAAGATACTGGTTTTTACATCATTCGAATATCACATTTTTTCAACAACTCACAATCCAGCGCTGGTGAGTGGATATTTTACATTTACAACATCGCAATACGCAATACACCTATCACAATACTAAAAAAATATGTATTTTTGCACCATCATCATGAATAAAAAAGTTGCTTTCTACAC
>JBEBVG010000026.1:0-26178 GCA_040392845.1 Sphingobacterium sp.
AAACCTTGGAATTATCCTTTTTTCTTACCTGAATTTCACTTTTATTTTCCTTACTTGTCTGTACTTCCATTATCAAAATAACTTATCCAACGACAATCCCGCTTTGTAACAATCACGTAACAAAAACTATTCCAAATGGACGAATATTATTCAAAATAATTTAAAATATCAAATCCCCCTTCTTTCAGGTATTGTTCTTTACGCATAAGCTTCAGGTCTGAAAATACCATGTCGGCAATTAGGTGTTGTAAATCATATTGAGGTTTCCAACCTAGTTTCTCCTGTGCCTTACTTGGATCTCCAATAAGCAAGTCGACTTCTGTTGGTCGGTAGTATGCGGAGTCGACTTTGACTACGGTCTGTCCAAGCTTAATATTATTCGGATCCAGACCATGTGCCAATAATTGTTCATTATCTTTATCGATAATTACACCTTTTTCTTGTTCTCCCCTACCACTAAACTCTACGTCAATCCCTAACTCTGCAAAACTTAACCTGACGAAATCACGGACAGTAGTCGTCACGCCAGTTGCTATTACAAAATCTTCAGGTTTATCCTGTTGGAGAATAAGCCACATCGCCTCGACATAATCTTTCGCATGTCCCCAGTCACGTTGTGCAGATAGATTGCCCAGAAACATCTTTTGTTGTAATCCTAAAGCTATCTTAGTCACGGCACGGGTAATCTTTCTAGTTACAAAGGTCTCTCCCCGAATGGGACTTTCATGGTTGAAAAGGATACCGTTGCAAGCATACATGCCATAGGCCTCGCGATAATTCACAGTGATCCAGTAGGCATATAGCTTCGCTACAGCATAAGGGCTTCTGGGATAGAAAGGTGTAGTTTCGCTTTGAGGGGTCTCCTGAACCAATCCATATAACTCTGAAGTAGAAGCCTGGTAGATTCTTGTCCGCTGGCTCATGCCCAACAACCTCACTGCTTCCAAAATGCGTAGCATGCCTATACCGTCTGCATTAGCCGTGTATTCGGGTGTATCAAAACTAACTTTAACGTGCGACTGTGCCGCAAGGTTATAGATTTCGTCGGGCTGAATCTCCTGGATAATCCGGATAAGATTTGTCGAATCTGTTAAGTCACCAAAATGAAGTATAAAGTTGCGATAGTCAAGATGAGGATCCTGATATAAGTGGTCTATCCGGTCTGTATTAAACAGGGAACTTCTTCGTTTCAGACCATGGACCTGATAACCTTTCTTCAACAAGAATTCTGCTAAATAAGCCCCATCCTGTCCGGTAATACCTGTTATCAGTGCAACTTTTTGGTGTTCTGTTTCCTTCATAGATGCAATATTATCCAAAAAATCGGATAATATTGCATACATAATGTGTTTAATTTATAATGCTGCTATAGCGGCATCATAATTCGGTTCATTTGTCGTCTCTGCCACTTGTTCGGTATAGACGACGGTACCAGTCTCGTCCAATACGATAACCGAACGACTCAGCAGCCCTTCCAACGGTCCATCTACAAACTTCACGTTATACACGTCTGAAAAATTTGAGTTTTTGTATTCTGATAACGTAATAACATTATCCAAGCCTTCTGCTGCACAAAAACGTTGCTGTGCAAAAGGCAGATCTCTTGAGATGCATAAAACAACTGTATTTTCAAATTGAGCAGCTTTTTCATTAAAAGCACGGACAGACGCTGCACACGTTCCCGTATCAATACTCGGGAAGATGCTTAAGACCACTTTCTTACCATTGAAATCAGACAAAGATTTTTGCGATAGATCGCCGGCAGTCAACGAAAAGTCGGGTGCTTTAGATCCTACGTTGGGTAACTCCCCTGCTGTGTTTACAGCGTTTCCTTTAAATGTTACTTGACTCATATTGTATATTTTTAATGTTTAATGAATGGTAAGTAAGATAACAAATAAAAGGGAGGGTCGTTCTAAATAATTAAAAAAATGATTTTTCCAAAACAAAGACTATGCTTATATGATGCACAAAATAGTTAAGTTTGTCTTTAAATAAAAAACAAAACTACATGAAGGTACAGTTAAACAGGGTAAATAAAGCAGTCCATTTTGAGGCTTCCAGTGAACTTTCAGATGTCAAAGTCCACATTGATGGTTCCGAAGCTATCGGAGGTGAAGGAAAGGGAGTACGTCCGATGGAACTCGTACTCATGGCGCTGGGATCATGTAGCGTACTCGACCTGACCACTATCCTCCAAAAACAACGTCAGGAAATCGATGATATCCACATTGAGGTGAGCGGCAAAAGAAGAGAAGAGATTCCCAATATTTTCACACATATACATATCAGTTTCTCTTTGAAAGGAAAAATCGACGAAATAAAAGCCCAAAAAGCAGCAGAGCTAGCGGTGAAAAAATATTGTTCTGTACATGATATGTTAGCCGCTGGAGGCGTAGATATCACGTATAGTATCCAAGTAAATTAAGACGGAACAACAATTCTCTACTCTGGCAGCTGCTTTATATGTTCAAAGTTGTCATGATACGCTTGATATATAGATGGTTGTAATAAAACCATCGTAACTTCGGCATTATACCGCAACGCATTTCTAGTGAAATTTTGAGAACCATTGACGACAAGTTGACGAGGTTGTCCTTTCCATTTTGCATCAATCACCATGTATTTAGAATGTATATTGATTTTCGAATCAGCGAAAATTTTGACATACGCTCCATTGGCTTTCATACTTCTTAATCGATTTTCTATAGTAGCGCTAATACCTGTCTTTGTGACAACTTGTATCTCCGCACCCTGCGCCATTAAATCTTCAAGTTTTTCAATGATATTCAATCGTGTATCTGTCCACCCTGACATTCCAATACGAATAGTAGCTGACTCTGGTTCTTCGATACCTTCCAGAATTTCTATAATTGTATCGTCTCCAAAAAATTGATTATTTTTCCTCTTAGGCAGAAAATAAGCATATATTCCTTTCGTTTCATCAATATATTCCCGATAATCGAAAAAAGCCATACCTACGACCGCACGTATTTTTATATCTTCCCAATACTGTTTAAAGGCATTATACAACGCCTGATCCTTTAATACCACCGCATCCTGTATCTTTCTTGAATCTGCTATCGTAAAATTATGAGAGGTCTGGAATATTACATTTTTTTCCTCTCCCGCTGAAGTTTCTATTTTTGAAAAAAGTGCAAACTTATTATGATTAATGGCAATATTTCCGGCATCGTTTGTTACAATGACCACATCTATCCGTGGTATATTTTTTAGCTCATTGACAATCTTCAAGTTTTCCTTCTGTGTATCTTCTGCACTCATATCCACCATCAAATGTACATTTACACCTCGATTAGCAGCATTTCTTAACGCTGTAGTCAGAGCAGGATAATCACATCCAAAGATAGAAATATGTATCCCGGATCCATTAACGGAAGCATTTACCAATGAAATCAAACGATTCATAATAATAGGAGACGATTCTTTACGAGCTACCTTAAGATGATCTGTAAATAGTGCTTCAGGAAAAGATATTGTCAACCCCTGTTGTTTATCAACAGGAGGTTCTGCTGTTTTCGAACATCCGTTTAAAGAGAAAATAAAAACGATAAGCAGAAAGTAGAAAAAGGTTTGTTGATATTTTTGTCGCATTAACATAGTGTTTTTTATCATGATAATTATTTCAATTCAGCTTTTATGATCACCGGAAAGTGGTCTGACGGAAAAATATTATTTGTTGGTTCAGCTAAAACAGTATATTGATGAACCTTAATATGATTGCTTACAAAAATGTAATCAATCCTACCCGTATAATCTCGATTTACGTCCATTCCATTAAATGTACCTACCGGCCCTTGCGGTAAACTTTCGCTAATTCCCCTACTGTCTATAACAACACTTGACATGGTTAATATCGGTCTTGTCCCCGGAGTTGTGTTAAAGTCTCCTGTCACAAACACAGGAAGTCCGTTTGTCATTTTTTGTAAACGATCTTTCATTAATAACGCAGATTGTTCCCGGGAAACGACTCCGATATGATCAAAATGTACATTAAATACATAAAAATCACGCTTCGTATGTATATCATTGAACAATGCCCAATTACACTGCCGCGGCCCCGAAGCGTCCCATCCCGTCGAGCTTTTGTCAGGAGTTTCTGAAAGATAAAAAAGGCCTTGCGTTTTTAAACGAAATCTATTTCCGTTATACATAATACGCTTTGTTCTTCCGGTGGATAGATACCCTAATGCAGATTGTATATCGATCGCTTGGTTGTCCCAATCCTCCTGAAGGCAAAGTATATCAATTTTATATGGTTTCAATTGATTTATAAGCAAAGGTTTCCGAATCTCCCAATTATAATGATCTGGTATATCCTGGCTGTCATGGAGTATGTTGTAACTCGCTATAGTTAACGAAGGTTCTCCCTTCAGCATGTCATCTACTGGGTCTTCTCCGGGCTCTTTCTGACAAGAAAAACATAAAACACAAGAAAATAATAATGTATAAAGTACTTTTTTCATAGCATATATAAAATCGGGCCATCTCATCTAAAAAAATTAAGCATAAGATAGCCCGATTTCTAAAATTAAGGTTCTACTAGTTTAAATTCAGCTATCGCAGGCTTTCTTCCCGATATTTCGGCACCAAGTTTATAACTACGTAATTTAATCGGATCAATGTTCTTGTATAAAACATGATCTGCAATAAAATCCGCACCATGCATACTTACCGTAGGTTGACAAGGCATACAAGGTGAAATTAATTCATCGAGATAAGATTGCGGAAGGGCATCATTCCCTGTATTCTGAAAAAAGAAATTTCCAGCAACGATGGTAGGAATGTCGATATCCTTGATATAATCCAACAAAGCCGCAGCCTGTATAGGTCTGTTTTCCAAACGACGATTAGCATTACTGCCATCATCGAGATGTAGACCAAAAAAGGCTATATCAATATCATCCTCATAGTTCACTTTCAGATACGCCAAGGGCCTTTCGTCCCCCTTAAGCACAGGTCCGACAGGCAACTTCGTTACCCATGATTCTTCTATGGGCCATTTGGATAAAACAGCTAAACCAAATTGACCGCTATTGTAGTTATCCAATTGGGGAGCAAAAACATATTGCATACCGACATCTCCCGCAATCACCTCTGCCTGATTAATATCTATACCTGTACGGGTGTTATTTTTATCTACTTCTCTTAAGACGACCAAATCGGCTTTCTCTGCCTTAATCATATTGACAAGCCGTAGATAATCTGCATTCTTGTTGTTAATACCTATAGAAATCACTCTCAGTATACCTGTTTCTTCCGGCTCCGGTTCGGGTTCTGGCTCCGGATCAGGATCAGGATTCTGTGCAGCTGGATCTACAGGAGGCTGATAGGATTCCCATGGAGCCTTACTACATGCTCCAAATAAGAGCAATGTGATGAGCAGGAAGTTTATATTCTTTCTCATAATCTTTAAAATTTATTTATAATCTGGGTTCTGTTCCATATTCGGGTTAGACAATATTTCTGTTTGTGGAATTGGCCACCAAAAAGACCGCTGACCATTGGTATTACGTGTTTCTACTTCTACCCGTTCCCCCGTCGACGGATTTACAGCACCATATACCGTACCATTCATAACAGTCTCCCAAGTACCCCATCTGCGAATATCGAAATAGTGTACCCCCTCAAAAGCCAGTTCTACGGATCGCTCCTGACGTACTAACTCCCGCATCTTCTCTTGAGAATTGTATTTCGTTAATGAAACACTCGGCATAGTGGCTCTGTTACGAATCAAATTGATATATTTTAAAACATCTGGATGTTCCCATTGATCTAATTCTACCAGGGCTTCCACGTAATTAAGCAAGACTTCAGCGTAACGAATAATCATGAAATCCAACTCTCTGGTTCCGGTAGCAGCTACCTTATCTCTTTCATCCAAATATTTCTTTACCCAATAGCCGGTTGATGTGGCAAATTGGACACCCAAACGATTTAGGTTAGAACCGGTATTGTCAAAAGGATCCAAAGTAGAGCTCATAAAAACATCCCCTACTAGCAATACCGACGCTTTGAGACGTGGATCTCGCATGTCCTTGTGATTGGGTTCACGCTTGAAGAGCTCTATTGAATCCTGCGTTTGCAATTCGTTTAAGTTTCGCCCGTCCTTAAGCTGATAAGTGTCAACGATACTTGCCGTAGGCGAGAGGATAGCCTTTCCTCCTTCACTAGGGGGACCTATAGTGGAAAAAGCTGCGGAGTTTCCTTCTTCACGGAAGAAGATTCTTTCTTTGTTCAATTCACCGGTATACCGGAACAAATCTGAATAGCTATTTGCAGGATTTGCACTTCTATACAATTCATATTGCTCAAGCTGAATAACCGCGAGTGCTGCTTTTCTAGCATCTTCATATTTATGAAAAAACAGAGCCAACTTACTCATTAGCGCATATACAATTCCAGAAGTGAAACGCTTACGATCCGCATAGATATATTCTTTTGGTAATGCTGGAGCACATTCTGCAAACTCTGCCATCACAAAGTCGTATACTTCCTGCTTTGTATTCTTAGTGACTTTGGCTCCTTCCGGCGTCAAAGCTTTAGTGACGATAGGTACTTCACCAAACAACATCAACAGTTCCATGTGATAATAGGCCCTTAAGGCTCTCGCCTCCAGAATATATCTTTCCTTCAGGGGTTCTTCCATATATACACGATGGATATTTTCGAGGAAGCGATTTGTACGGCGAATTGTTTTATAATTATCCATATAAATATGATTCGCTTTATCCCAATCTGATGATTGGATACCTTTCACATAAGATTCGTACTCACCTACAGTACTTTGCCTGGCCACCAACTGGTCACTCAATGCATCTAAAAACATGATATTTCTACCCGATAAACCGTGAGGAATCCCGACATAGCATGACTCCAATGCGTTTGTTGCATCCGTCATGACATTCCACCATATCTCATCGTAAATATTGGTAGGATGATCGTGCTCTAAGAATTTCTGACAACCTGTCATCAACGATAGACCACAGGCTGTTATTGCCGTTATTAAATATTTTTTGTTCATAACCTTAAAACTTTATACTTGCTCCTACAGTGTAAATGGACATAATACCGTATTTCCATTGATCCCCCCTACTCTCAGGGTCTATCAATTCAAGCTTTGTAAATGTCATTGGATTTTGCGCATTCAGATATAGTCTCAACCCACTTATCCCCCAATTACGTACCAATTTATCCGAAAAGGTATATCCTAACTGAATAAACTTAACACGCATATAGGCTGCATTGCGAAACCAAAAATCAGAGGACAACCTATTATCTCCTGGGTTCGTGCTTAATCTTGGGAAGAGAGCATCTGTTCGATCCGGTGTCCAATAGTTATCCGCATAGTAAGTCGTCGGTACCCCACCGTCCTTACTTAGATCTAAAGGTAATGCAAACATGCCGGCGATAGTACCATCACTTTTACCCGTTCCTTGCAATAAAAATTCCAGATCAAAGTTTTTATAATCGAAGGAAAAATTTGCAAAATAATTCCATTCCGGTGTAGGATTACCAATAGTAACTTGATCATCTTCGTCAATCTGTCCATTTAAGTCCAAATCCAGATATTTTATATCTCCTGGTTTAGACCCTGAGCTTCGTACAGGTACTAAGGGATTACCCATATCATCAAAATCACTTTCTTGCAACAGCCCATCTGTACGATATCCGTAGATACTTCCTATAGCAAATCCCACCTGGTTACGAATAATATCACCATCAAAATAAGGTCCTCCCGGTAGATCGAGTATCTTATTTTTATTATAAGAAAATCCGGGACGAAGAGACATATTCAATTGATTGGAGAATCGAATTTTGTAATTTACAGAAGCCTCCCAACCTTTATTCTGTACTTCACCCGCATTTATGGGGACCTTAGCTTGAAACCCTCCCGTTAATGGTAGCTGGGGCTGCAAGATCATTCCGACCGTACGTTTGTCGTAAAAATCGATAGTCAAATCTAAACTGTTGTCTTCAAACAAACTAATATCTGTCCCTACATTTAACATATTTACCTGCTCCCAGGAAATATCAGGATTTCCATGTGTTGTTTCTAAACCGCTGCTTGCGTTAATCAAAGATTGATATAGATATGGATCTAGATTTTCATTACCTAAGCTACCATAGGACGCACGCAGTTTCAGATTCTGAATGAGCTTTGAGTCTTTTAAAAAATTCTCATTATGAAGATTCCAGCCTACTGCAACGGACGGAAAATAGCCGTATCGTTTGTTCGGGCCAAATCTTGAGGACCCATCCATCCGCATCGTTCCTTCAAGTAGAAATCTATTGTCGAATGAATAGTTCAATTTTGCAAAAGCAGACTGTAACGCATAGATAGTCCAGTCCCCGCTGTTACGTTGTTCTTGGGAATAGCCAGCAATAGCAAACACCGAATGTTTATCAAAATTATACGTATAGTCTGCATTGGCCCCTAAAAAATAATAGGTGGAACGGGCTTGCTCCGCTGATCTTACCAGCCCCCAAGTCCGTAACAATACACCGGTATAATAATCAAAATGATTAAAATTCTCTCGTATATAACGAGAGGCATCGCTATTCATCCGAAAGGTAAAATGACCGTTTACATTCAGTCCGGGCAGAACTGTATATTTAGGTCTAAAATTGATCATCGACTCCGCATATTCAAATTTCCGAACCCCGCCTACTTCAGCGTAAGCCAAAGGATTGACAATATCCGCAAACTGGCCGTAGAAAGTCTGGTCACCTTTGTTAGGAAATCGAGGTAAGGTAACCGGTGAAACCCGGTAGAGATCTTCCATAAACCGTAATGTCCCGCTGGTAGTCACTCGATTTATCATATCACGATTTCGTTTGATCGTGACAAAATCAAGATTCACCAGAAAATTATCTGCTAATGTCACAGTTGTATTCGCACGAATATTATATCGCTTGGTATTTGTATTCGGTATCATACCCTGTTGATCCAGATAATTGCCCGTCACGGCGAACCTTGCCAAGCTAT
Source organism: Sphingobacterium sp. (assembly GCA_040392845.1). Classification (GTDB taxonomy): domain Bacteria; phylum Bacteroidota; class Bacteroidia; order Sphingobacteriales; family Sphingobacteriaceae; genus Sphingobacterium. Next base: position 9,011 of record JBEBVG010000026.1, read on the forward strand.
TTCCTCCACTTATGGACAACGAATGACTGGTAATAGGTGCGGTTTTATCGATCATCAAATCTACCCAATTAATATCCGGAAAGCCTAAAGGATCCTGTCCACGGCGAGTTTCTTCAATTTCATAATCAGAGTATAATATTGTATTGCCTGCGTTAAGACTAGCCTCATTATACATCTCCATATAAGTTGCGCCATCTACAGTACGAGGAAGTGATGTTGGGTTTTGAAAACCGACATATCCATCATATCCCACTTGTAACCTTCCAGGGACACCTCTCTTGGTCGTGACGACAATAACACCATTAGCCGCTCTTGAACCATAAATAGAAGCCGCTGCCGCATCTTTCAACACGGTCACACTCTCGACAGTTACCGGGTCTATATGATTCATGTCCATAGGTACTCCATCTACCAGCACAAGAGGATTAGAATTATTGAGGGTAGTTATTCCACGAATTTTTATCGTTGCAGCATCACCACCTGGCAACCCCGAACCTTGGCTGACGTGAATTCCCGTTACTCCTCCCTGCAAACCCTGAGATAAAGTCGTAATCGGCTTACCAGCAATATTGCTTTCTACAGGCACCACGGAAAGCGCACTCGCAATATGTTGCTTCTGCTGTTGGGTCATACCTGTAACCACAACTTCATTGAGTGTATTCAACTGATCTTTCATGGCCACCACCATATTTCCTGTGGACCTAGACACATATATTTCACGATCTTCATACCCTACGATAGAAAAGGTTAGCATCTCTCCTTTCCTAGCCTGTATCTCAAAAGCTCCAAATTCATCGGTGATTGCACGCCTACGGGTGTCTTTTACCGAGACAGTGACATTAGCCAAAGCTTGTGGAGGTTCCTGGGTATTGAATACCTGACCACGAACAGAAAATAAGGTATCCTGCACAGATTGTTTTTGGAAAACCGAAACACCTTGAGGCCTCTTCCTCAAAACCACAATTGACTTTTTCTTGATCTGATAGGTTAATCCATTAGGTGACAATATTGCCTCCAGGGCTTTGTCCAAGGACACATTCTTTAAGTTTACATCGACAGAAGGAGTTTCTCTGATGATTGCAGAATTACAGATAACCGTGTAGTTCGTCTGTCTTTTTATCTCACGGAATACGTCGACAATCGGAGCATTTTTCTTTGTAATGCTGACGGCCTGCGCTAGTGCGCTAGCTTGTATTTGAGATACTGCAACCAAAAGGAGTATAACGACCAACTTCATAATAAGTAGATATTTATATCTTGGGAACCACTTTTCGATCCCTAAGGATAAAATGTAATTTTTCATTACCTTTGATTGGTTTAAGTTTTTAAATGTTATTTGCTTTAGTACATTTTTCAAGAATTGAACCGTCTGCCAGAGAAGCTCCACCTTCTTTGGCATTTTTTCAATTCTTGCGTATTATCCAAGATTTGATTTACCGCATAATTCTGACCCTCCTCCCCTCAATTTTAAACTGAACATTATCATCGATCATTTTTATGACCTGTAATACTTCGTCGAAGGTGTCGTATCGCGATACAGACCCCCATATCGAAATATCCTTTACTTCCTTCGCCAGCTCTACATCTATATCATACCATCGGGACAGCTTCCGCATTACACTACTGAGGCTTTCATTGTTGAACATAAACTCTCCGTTCTTCCACGCTACACACTCATCCAAATTGACAGGTTGTACCTTCAACTGATCGTGGCTATTAATAGCTTGTTGACCTGGGTTCAAAACCTGGCTCTGTCTATTGGCGAGAGAAACCCTTACCTTTCCTTCTAGCAGAGCAACAGAAGATATCATCTCTTCCGAATACGTATTGATGTTAAAATGTGTTCCCAACACTTCCACTTTCTCCTTGGCAGTCTGCACAATAAAAGGCTTATTCTCATTTCTAGCCACTTCAAAATACCCCTCCCCTTCTAAGGATACAATACGATTGTCGCCCGAAAATGTACTAGGATAATGCAACTTGCTATCGGCATTCAACCATACTTTGGTTCCATCGGGCAAGGACACTTGATATTGGCCGCCACGCGGCGTCGTTAAGGTCAACTGAATATTCTGTTGTACCGCTGTTTCGTCCAATAGTACCGACCCGTCTTCATAACGCACTTGATCACCTACAACAATCCCTTCGTAAAGAGCACTTAACTCAACCTGTTTACCATCGGATGTTTCCAAAATAGCTTTATTCGTTCCAGGAGTAAAAGTCGCTGCAATTTGAAAGGGCGTTAATTCATCCTTCATAAGACGACCACGAAGTGTATAGAACGCGAGGAAAAAAAGTGCTGCAATAGAAGCGGCCACAGCAATCCTTCTATAACTCCAACGAGCAGATACCGAAGGTTTGGAATCCTTTCTAATCTCCGTCAATATATATTGTAGCATGCTATCCTCAGCCTCTGGAGACTCTTCATCATCTACTATGCGATAGCCTTCTATTAGCTTTTTTAAACCTTCTTCATCTTCTAGCTTTTGTGTCAGCTCTATAAGGTTTGGATAACGGCCCAACAACTCCCGTAGCTCTTTATTTGAATCTATTTGGATATTGCCATTTAGGTATTCTTTTAGCAGTCGGACCGCCTGATCTATATCGTGCATATATTTATAATTGTCGTTCGGTTGTAAAACACATTTTAGAATAAAATCTTTCTTAATTTTTTCACACAAGCCATAACACTCTGTAAATAAGAACAATAATTTACCGATCGACCAAAAGTGAAACTATTCAGGAAAAGTTTGATTTTATGTGTTTATCTTACAGGTGTTGTAAAAAAATAAGGAGATACAAGATGTCCTTTATTTTCGTCGAGCGACGAAGTAATGCCATGGCTCTCGAGCGGTTGATATATACTGCTGTAGGACTCATCTGAAGTTTTTTACTGATTTCTTCTACCGTCATCCCCTCCAGATAAGTCATATTAAATACCTCTCGTTGTTTCTGAGGCAACTTAGCCGCCTCTTCGTAAATGAGTTTTAATAATTCAGTTTCTACAATCTTTGTATGTATTCCAGCATCCTCATACAACAAGTTTTCATAGTCATCGACACTTTCCACAGTCAATTTAATCTGAGGGCGTCGTAAATGATTTAGACAGGCATTCTTTGCGGAGACATACAGGAAAGCCCGTAAACTATTCAGATGGTAGAACTGCTCCCGTTGTTTCCAGACTTTGATAAAAGTATCCGAGACGATCTCCTCTGCAGTCTCCCGATCTACAAATTGTGATGCAAAATAGAGCAATGACCGTTTATAAAGACGATAGACTGCGGTTAGGCCCTCTTCCTTTCCATTCCTTAAATTATTAATCAGTATCGAATGATCCATAAATTTATACACACACGTTTAGGACTATTATCAATCGTCTTATTAAGATCTCCAAATCTATGGATTTATTCTTTTATATGGATGCACTTATATATTGGAATAAATTTGATAACATTTTGATAACGCTATGATAACCATTACTACTTCTAACGACTTGTTTGCGGTTTATTATTATAGTTATTCGAAGATATACAAGTCTTCTTAGAAATGCAAATCCGGTTTTATTTCCGTAACTTTGCAGGTTGCTAAAAATAAATAGGACGATGGCTAATACAAGAGCAGTAGATTTAGTAGATCAAAATGAAGTGGAGGTTTTTGGTGCCCGTGTTCACAATCTCAAAAATATAGACGTATCTTTCCCCCGCAATGAACTCGTGGTAATCACCGGTTTAAGCGGATCGGGTAAATCGTCGCTTGCTTTTGACACTATATATGCTGAAGGTCAACGGCGTTATATGGAAACGTTCTCCGCGTATAGCCGTCAGTTTCTGGGTGGGTTGGAACGTCCTGATGTCGACAAGATCTCCGGATTAAGCCCGGTCATATCCATTGAACAAAAAACAACCAGCAAAAACCCCCGCTCAACAGTAGGTACAATTACGGAAATTTACGACTTTTTACGTCTTTTATATGCCCGGGCAAGTGAAGCCTTTTCCTATGTCACAGGTAAGAAAATGGAACGCATGTCGGACGACCAGATCGTGGACAGGGTGTTAGAAGACTTCAAAGATGATTATGTCAACATACTTGCTCCTCTTGTAAAAGGACGGAAAGGTCATTATAGAGAATTATTTGAGCAAGTGCGCAAACAAGGGTATACAAAAGTTCGTGTCGACAGGGAAATATTGGACCTTGTTCCTAAAATGCAGGTAGATCGCTACAAGGTACACGATATTGAAGTCGTGGTCGACCGGCTTAAAGTCTCGGAAGAGGATAGAAAGCGTCTGTATACCTCCGTATTACAGGCCATGAAAGCTGCTAAAGGCATCATAAAAATTAATAACAGGGATAATACCAAAGAACAGTTTTTTAGCCGGTATCTGATGGATGCCGAGTCGGGCATTTCATACGATGAACCACAACCCAACACTTTTTCGTTCAACTCTCCTTATGGTGCCTGTCCGAAGTGTGATGGCTTGGGTTATATTTTTGAGATTGATAAAAACATCATCATTCCCGACCGTAAAATCAGTATTCAGAAAGGAGCTATCGCTCCCTTAGGGCCGCTTCGCGAATCCTGGAACTTCGCCGTATTAAAAGCTCTTGCAAATAAGTTTGATTTTTCATTAACCGTCCCTTTAGCAAAACTTTCCGAAGATCAGATAGACATGCTTCTGTTCGGTGCTGACGAACCTATTCCACTTACGGTTTCCTACGGCTCATACGGCGCCCGTGAATACCGGATTAATTTTTCAGGCTTACTGAAAATGTTAGAAGAAATGCATGGCAGACAAAATGATGATTCGCCGCTGCTGGAAGATTTCAGAACCAAGATCTGTTGTCCTGTATGCGAAGGTACCCGACTCAAACAGGAGTCCTTACATTTTAAAATCGACGGCAAAAATATCAGCGAACTGGCCGCCATGGATATCTCCACCTTAGCAGAATGGCTTATCGGCCTTGAAGATCGTATGGACGAAAGACAGCAGATCATAGCCACTGAAATCCTGAAAGAGATCCGAACACGCCTCGGCTTTCTATTGGATGTAGGTTTGAGTTACCTGACGCTCGACCGATCATCAAAGACATTATCCGGCGGAGAGGCTCAACGTATTCGTCTTGCAACACAGATTGGATCACAACTCGTCAACGTATTGTATATCCTCGACGAACCAAGTATCGGGCTGCATCAGCGGGATAACGAGCGACTAATCAATTCGCTAAAAAACTTAAGAGATATCGGCAATTCTGTTTTGGTCGTCGAGCATGACAAAGACATGATACTAAGTGCAGATTATGTCATCGATATGGGACCCGCTGCTGGCGTACACGGAGGGAAAGTCGTCGCCCAGGGTGAGCCCAAACAAATATTAAAAGCACCATCGCTTACCGCAGCTTACCTGAATGGAAAAAAAGAGGTAAGTATTCCTAAAAAACGCCGTACAGGGAATGGAAAAACCTTATCGCTTACAGGCGCAAAGGGAAATAACTTAAAAAATATATCAGTCGATTTCCCGCTTGGCAAACTAATTTTAGTCACAGGTGTCTCAGGATCAGGAAAGTCCAGTTTAATTACCGGCACACTCTATCCTATCCTCAATCATCACTTCTTTCGAGCCAAATCCAAACCGATGCCTTACAAAAGTATCGATGGCTTAAAGCATATTGATAAGGTCATTGAAATAGACCAGAGCCCTATCGGCCGTACTCCACGCTCCAACCCTTCTACCTATACGGGTGTATTTTCAGATATCCGTACTTTGTTTGTCCAACTTCCGGAAGCTAAAATCCGCGGCTACAAACCGGGGCGTTTCTCATTTAACGTAAAAGGGGGGCGCTGTGAAACCTGCCAGGGCGCAGGAATGAAAATAATAGAGATGAACTTTCTACCCGATGTACAGGTACCCTGTGAGACCTGTCATGGTAAACGTTATAACCGGGAAACACTGGAGGTTCGCTATCGGGGCAAATCTATCTCCGATGTATTGGACATGAGCATCGATGAAGCTGTCGAGTTTTTTGAAAATATTCCTTCTATTTACCGGAAAATTAAAACACTACAAGATGTCGGTCTTGGCTACATCACGTTAGGACAGTCATCTACTACATTATCGGGCGGTGAGGCGCAACGTGTCAAACTTGCAACAGAACTTTCCAAGAAAGATACCGGAAATACGTTTTATATTTTGGATGAGCCCACTACAGGTCTTCATTTCGAGGATGTAAATGTATTGTTAGGTGTTATTAACCGTCTCGTGGATCGCGGAAATACGGTATTAATTATCGAACATAATCTCGACGTCATTAAGGTTGCCGATTGGATTATTGATATGGGACCCGAGGGAGGGAAAAACGGTGGAAAACTGCTCTTTGCCGGGACACCAGAGGGCCTGATTAAGCAAACAAACAGCGAAACAGGACGGTTTCTAAAAAAAGAGATGATGAGATAAAAAAAGGGGGCTTAAAGACCTCGGTCTACGCCCCCTAAACGTTAGCTATTAACAGATTTTTTTAGATTACGATGTCTTTTTAAGCGTCAGCGTGATTCGCATAGAATCATAGTCATCCTCCCCTTCAACGTCCTGTTTAAACGATACCGTCAATGTCTTTTTATCGCCTGACAATATGTAATTGAGATTAGAGACGCCTTCATCTTCATCAAGAACAATAACACCAGTTTCCGAATTAAGAGAATACGTCGTCGATTCTTCTTCCTCTCCCTCAAAGACAAGGATAAATAGCGTGGTTGTAAATTTAACCCGCATAGGCATCTCTTCCCAAAACTCCTCGGGAAGGTCAATATTCGCTTCGATCAACTCAGATCCCTTATAGGTAGACCCTTTTATATCCTCTACTTCCCAAGTACCCACAAGACTTGCTTTTACAGCGTCATTTTTCTCTTCGGGAGTTTCGTCTTTATCACATCCGACCATTGTCATGGACAGCATAACTGCTAGAATAGTAAAATATTTTTTCATAATAATAAATTGTTAGTTATTTATAACAAAAATAAGAAAAATAACCCGTAATAACCAAATAATGTTTTAAAAAGCAGCCTCTATTGTTCCGCTCCAGGCTTCATTCTTGTGGATAACAAAACTACCTTGAGCCTGTACATCTTTCATCAGTTCACCACTGAAAGTAAGCTGCATATTGTTTTTCATATTGTCCCCTACCGTAAGAGTACGGATCAATCTTTCGTCTGCATATACTTCCAGCTGGTAAGATACTTCCTTCGTCTCGGCCAATGGCCCTAGAAACTGATTAAACGTAATTTGCCTGTCGGTGATGAAGGCTTCCTGAAAAACAAGCTCCGTATGATCCGGTATTGGATCGGTGACCGCTTGCCCCCAGGGCATAAAATAAAAAGGATCGTGTAATGCACGGACCACTACCCTATTGGCCAGACTTAAGTCTGTGTCCGTAAATGCAAAGGTTACCTGGCTATACCATCTTTCCAACGTCAATGTAAAACTCTCATCTTGCATAACCTCAATCTGACCTACCCACCCATACACAGCCGCATGCCCATTTGAAAAATAATTACCGACAAACAGATTCGCCCGATCCTCCGTATTGGATGATAATATCAAATCCAGGTCAGATTGGTTGAGTACAAATAGCACATCATAGTTACCCAACGGCAATTGAAGCTCAAAATCAGTCAGATCCTCTTCATTCACTTCGCCGACCTGATAAATATCATTATTGTCCTCATGATAGATAAAATAATACAATTTCGACATTTGACTTACCTGGCTTATCTCATATGTTCCTTCAAGATAGAAATTGTCCAGACGGCAGGTCCCCATACCGCGATTGAATTCATCGCCTCCCATACGGTCGCCGGCCTGAGGAACGATCTTAATCCATAATCGATCAGCAACAATACCTTTCTCCTCCAAGCTATATACAAAGGAATTCTTAGCATTAGCCGTAGGCGATTCAAATTGGTTGACCTGTTGGAGTACGACATAAGTTTCGCCGTCTATACTATAATACAACTCAAAGTCTTTAGCGCCTTTGCTGGAACTTCCTATATCAAAGCCCAGGCTGGTAACCTGCTGGACACCCTTGACAGGCATCTCAAAAATAATTTCTTCTGCTCCTTGGAAACTGAGCGCTTTACCTGCCTCAAACCCCGTATAAGTATACGTTGAACTCACAAAGTTTCCTGGAGTCAAACCTTCGTTATACGTAATTGCTGTTTGTCCACCAGATGGTATCCGGGTATCAGGATATAGGCTACCCTGGTTAAAAGACCAAAAATACAGATAACCTGGTGTTTGTGGCACCTCTGACGCCGAGGCTAGCTTCTCCCGAGAATACTTAAAAGCTTCTTTCAACGGCTGCTTGGCTGCAGTGAACCCCTGAAATTTAAAACTTAAGTTATACAACTGCTCATTTTCCTTTTCAGAAATACGATCCTTATCACAGGAAACAAGGATAAAAACAAACGCAAGAGCAAAGGAACACCTTCGCCCAAAACATAATAAATAGTTCATAATACAATTATTTTTTTAAAAAAATTAAACATAATATTAATGTAATATCAATATATCTCAAAAGTAATTGTATTTTCATTAAGAAAGAAATAAAAACGAAATATTTTATAAAAAAATGATATTTAGAGAAATAAAAGCAGCTTCAATAAGTTAAAAAATTAGCTAATTGACGATAATCATATAAATGCTAACTTTATCTCAATTTGAATTATTCAGCGACATAACAACAAAAATATGGTGACCGAACCGCACGCGGCTTTAATAACAGATGATGCCATTGTCTTTGGCATTCTTATGGGGATATTGGGATTAGTCTTCTACACTTCCAATCTTCAAAGCATTTTTTTTAAGAAATTCTACACAATTATTCCACCTCTGTTGCTCTGCTATTTTTTACCCGGTCTGCTTAATTCTTTCGGTATCATCTCGGGTCAACATTCTGCTATCGGCAGTGTCAGCTCTAATTACTTGTTACCGGCCTGCCTAGCACTCTTCACCTTAAATCTTAATTTAAAAGAGTTATGGGCTATGCGTAAAAATGCAGGTATTATGTTTTTCGCAGGTACTATCGGTATTATCCTGGGGGGACCATTTGCAGTATGGATCATGTCCCTGTTCGCTCCTGAAGTGGTAGCCGGCGACACCTGGAAAGCATTGGCTACACTCGCTGGCTCATGGATAGGAGGAGGAGCTAATCAGGCAGCCCTATACACCATCCTCGAACCTTCACCAGAAGAGTTTTCAGCGACATTAGCGGTTGATGTATTTGTTGCATACGGATGGATGGCTATCCTCATCTACGGCGCCAGTAAAGTAAATGCGCTTAACCGCTATTTTAAAGCAGACAACTCTTCCGTAGAAGCACTCACGCATCGTATGGACACCATGGCGAAGAGCAACATCCGTACACCGGAGGTCAAGGATATCTTCGTCATGATGGCTCTTGCATTTGGTATTGTGTCCGTTGCCCATTTTTTTGCAAATCGTATTGCCAGCTTTATTGAACTATCAGCTCCTCAACTAGCACAACTCAGCCTCACATCCAAATTTTTCTGGCTCATTCTTATCACGACACTGCTCGGGATTTCACTTTCATTCACGAAAGCAAAACAATACGAGGGAGCAGGAGCTTCTAAATTTGCTACTGTTTTTCTCTATATACTCATTGCTTCTATCGGCATGCAGATGGATATACTGGCTATTTTAACCAACCCGTTATTATTTGTTGTGGGCCTCATCTGGATTGCCTTCCATGCGCTGGTACTATTTTTTGTCGCCAAAATCATTAAAGCTCCTTTCTTTTTCTTCGCTATGGGTAGTATGGGCAATGTGGGTGGCGTAGCGTCAGCCTCAGCCACCGCTGCCGCTTTTCATCCCTCACTCATCTCGGTTGCCGTTATCATTTCTGTGTTCAGTTACGCTATAGGCACTTATGCTGCTTATTTATGTGGCATACTAATGGCATTGGTAGCACCAAATTAAATTTAAAATTTTTGCCTTAACCCAAAAACAAACCTTAAATTTGTTGATCATGAAAGAAGACCAATCCCGAATAATCAGAGAGCAGGCAACACGATCGGCAACACGAGAACATTCTGTTCCTTTATACCTCACCTCCAGTTTTATATTTGACAGCGCCGAGCAGGGGCGTGCGATTTTCGCTGAGGAGGAAGAAGGAATGGTGTACTCACGCTATGCCAATCCCAACACGGCTGAATTTATTGATCGTGTATGCGCAATGGAAGGGGCTGAAGCAGGATTGGCGTTTTCATCCGGGATGGCCGCTGTATTTGTATCTTTTGCAGCTTTTATCCAACATGGAGACCATATCGTATCCAGCCGTGCCATCTTCGGTTCCACACACCAGCTCTTAACGCAGTTGTTCCCCCGCTGGGGTGTGACACATACCTATGTGGAGACTGCCGATATCGGTGATTGGGAAAATGCAATACAGTCAAACACGAAGATCATATTTCTCGAATCCCCCTCCAATCCAGGGCTGGAGTTGTACGATTTAGAAAAATTAGGTCAGCTGAAAGAGAAATATCCACACATCATATTCTCCATTGACAACTGCTTTGCAACACCCTACCTACAGAAGCCCTTACCTTACGGTTTCGACTTATCGGTACACTCGGCGACCAAATATATGGATGGACAAGGGCGTGTATTAGGTGGAGTCACGGTCGGTAAAAAAGAGCTGATGGACAAGATGATGTTTTTTATCCGCCATACAGGGCCTGCCATGTCACCTTTCAATGCCTGGGTGCTGTCGAGGAGTTTAGAAACGCTAAATCTCCGTATAGACCGCCATTGTGCTAATGCACTGGCCCTGGCCGAGACGTTAGAACAACATGAAGAAATATTAGATGTAAAATATCCGTTCCTACCCTCCCATCCGCAATATGAGCTGGCAAAAAAACAAATGAAAGCTGGTGGAGGAATAGTGACTTTTGAAGTGAAGGGTGGACAGGAGAGAGCTTTTAGGTTTATTGACGCGCTGCAAATGATAAAGTACACGTCCAACCTCGGAGATACCAGGACAATCGCCACACACCCGGCTTCTACGACCCATTCGAAGTTACGCGAAGATGAACGCCTGCTTTTGGGTATCCGCCCGGGAACAATACGTTTATCCGTAGGACTGGAAGACAAGAATGACATCATTCACGATATCATTCAGGCATTAGAACAAACGAAATAAAAAATGAGGCTGAAGCCTCATTTTTTATTTCTAAGATATATCTTTTATTTCTCCCTGGAGAAATTAAACACCAGATAGCCTGTAGCTCCATTATCTAACGGAATCGGCATACGCATGACTAAAGATTCTTCATTCGCAAAGGAAAGATCCATACGGTAGCCGCTTGTCACATTAGATGCTTTATCGCCGGCATACAATTTTTTGAATTGAAATTGAGGCTGCTCTCCGGCATCTTTCGGATTATAAACATCCCAGATTATCGTACGCACGGCACCATTCGCACACAATGTCCCCGAGGTATTAAAAGTGATACTACCTCGGTAATTACCGCCCGGCAAGTTCCATACGCTACCAATAAAACAATCTACCGGAGCTTCGTCAAAGATATTCTTCACCGTATATGCCCCGGGGATATTTTCTCTGGTTACCGAATTTAACACCCATGTACCTTTAACTCCCGATCGCCATTGCGAAGCCGAAGGCCCTGATGCGGTGCCGGAAACACCTTTTTTCTGAGCACCACAGGATGCCATCAACATAACTACTGCCAATAACGTTGCAAAAGAAAGAATATGTCTACGCATAGTATATAATTTATAAAAATGAATTCATCTATCCTTACAAAGATATAAAACTTACTATCTTCTGACGATGACTTCCAAAAATCATACCACAAGTAAGGTGGAGACAAGATTTATATGTACTTTTACGAACCCGATAGGGAGACATATACATGCGTAATACAAAACAGTCAAATATTATCAAGAATATCCTGAAATCCATCATTACTCTCGCAGCGTTGTATTGGGTTTCCAGAAAGATCGATTTTAACGAGTTACAAACCGCTCTCGTAGATTGCAACTGGCTGTTTCTTTTTCTGGCACTTTGCAGTTACGGCTTCTCTCAAGTTATAGCTTCCTCGCGGTTAAACAGTTTTTTTAAAGCCATCCATCTCTATTTATCAGAACGCTACAATTTACGACTTTATCAGCTTGGGCTTTTGTACAATTATTTTTTACCCGGTGGCATAGGTGGCGATGGTTATAAAATTTACTTTCTAAAAAAGAACCATCAGATCTCTGGCCGGAAAATACTCAGTGCCGTATTCTTCGACCGCCTAAGTGGCTTATGGGCATTGGCTATCATTACCTGCGCTTTGATTATTTTCATGCCTCGGCTGGCGATTCCCAATGCACTTACTATCACTGTAGCGCTGGTTGGCACAGGAAGTTATTATTTTTTTCTACGCCTGTTGTTCAAACAGTTTGCCAAAATATTTATCCTTACCCATATTAAAGCATTAGCTGTCCAGGGTTTTCAGGTCATGGCAGCGATTTTGATTTTATACTCCCTGAATTTTGATGAAAAATTCTCTCCATACTTATTGATATTTTTAGTTTCGACCATTGTCGCTATCATTCCTTCCATAGGAGGAGGTCTCGGTTTACGTGAACTGGTCATGATATATGGAGCAACATACTTTCAGATTGATGAGCATACGGCCGTATTGGTCAGCTTATTTTTCAATTTGATTTCGATTACAGTGGCATCATCAGGAATATACTATATATTCAGACCGCAGCGACTGGGAGCAGACCACCTGCCGACGGTCAACGAGGTTGAACAAGAGATAGATAAAGACGTATTAAAAGAAGAGGAATAATGGCAAATATAATCGTTACAGGAGCAAGTAGTGGCATAGGCTTTGAGGCTATATTAGACCTGACTGCCAATAAGGACCATAACGTCATTGCATTAGCTCGTTCTGCAGACAAACTTCGCAAACTTCATGAAATCGCTTCTTCCTTAAATCCTGATGGAGGCAAATTATACCCTGCACAATTTGATATTGTATATGACAACTATCCAAACTCGCTGATCCCTTTTATACAGTCTAAATTTGATAAGGTTGATATATTGATCAACAACGCGGGTGCAATAGTCAATAAGCCCTTTTTGGACACATCAGCGGAAGAATTTGCGTATATGCTGCAGACCAATGTTCTCGGACATGTCAATATGATCAAACATGTTGTTCCGTTGATGTCCGAAGGTGGGCATATCGTCAATATCGGCAGTATGGGTGGTTTTCAGGGATCAGCCAAATTTCCGGGATTAAGTGCCTACTCCACCAGCAAAGGTGCTTTGGCAGTACTGACTGAATGCCTGGCCGAAGAACTCAAAGATAAAAGGATTAAAGTCAATTGCCTGGCGTTAGGTTCTTCGCAAACCGAAATGTTCGAGGCTGCCTTCCCAGGTGTTGAAGCCGGCACACTGGCATTTGAAATGGGCAGGTATGTCGCCGAATTCGCGCAGAACGGCAGCAAATATTACAATGGAAAGGTATTACCTGTAGCGAATACTACACCCTAACTATTTTTTATTTAAGTTTGTAACGACAAGCTAAATGTATGAGAAAACTTTTTGGATTTATCCTCACACCAATATTTTACCTTTGTTTTTCAATAGCATTATTAATCTTCCATCCTATTCAATGGCTATGCTTAAGACTAGGCGGTTATAGTGCACACAAGAAAAGTGTAGATATCCTTAATTTTTTTCTTACTGCCTGTAATTATACCTTATTCAATACCGTCCGATTCGTGGACAACAAAAATATACCAGTGGGTGTTCCCGTCATCTTCGTGGCCAACCATCAGAGTACATTCGATATTCCGCCACTGATTTATTTTCTGCGCCGCTTTCATGGGAAGTTCATTTCCAAAGTAGAACTGGCACACGCACATATTCCGAGTATTTCTTTCAACCTCCTACACGGGGGTGCCGCCAATATTGACCGTAAAGATCCAAAGCAATCGATCTCGGAGATCCTAAAGCTGGCCAATAACATGAAAACCAAACATTGGTCTGCCTTTATATTTCCTGAGGGTACACGTGCCAGGGACGGGAGAATGAAAAGTTTCCATGTCGGAGGCATAGCTACGCTGTTAAAGAAAAACCCGGACGCACTGGTCGTTCCCATCGCTATCAATAATTCTTATGAAATGGTTCGGTATGGTATGTTTCCGCTTAAACCTTTTGTACGTATGACCTGGGAGGTCCTCGATCCGGTCGCTACGACAGACCGGACAGCGGAAGAAATCGTCAAACGAGCCGAAGAAGCTATCCGGGAAAAGGTAAAAGCATAGACTATCCCGTTTATTTCACGCGACGGCCTTTCCAATCATATTTACCTACATTACCAAGCAAGCCAATATATACAAAGTAAATAATGTGTAGAAAAGTCAGTAAAGGTAGGTGTCGAAGCAATTCCTTTCGTTTCGCAAAATCGGCTATAGGCTGAATAAAAAAATATTCTACCACCAGCTTAGCAAGCAGAGAAATAACAAACAAGTTTAAATACCCTGATGCCACAAAAATACCAGCCACGAACATTCCCAAAAGCACGAGGTTATAAAGCCAGATCAATACACCCAAAATCACCACACGCTTGTTTTTATAACGGGTACTCTTCGAAGCCCATCGTTTACGCTGGCTGAGAAAGGCGTGGATATCCACTTTAGCATCCGTGTAGACAATAGCATTGCGCGACTTACAAAAGCCTATTTTCTCCGGATATTTTTCAGCAACCTTGTGCAAAAACAGTTCATCATCTCCTGATGCTAAGTCATCGATACCATTGAAACCTCCCAACGCAAAAAAGATATCTTTGCGGTATGCCAGGTTCGCTCCGTTACAAGTCGTTGGATCCCTGTGACCTATACCGGCGGCTCCGAGTCCAATGAGATAAAGAAATTCCAAAGTTTGTAATCTTTCGAAAAAACTCTTTTCTTCGGAATATATCACCGGCGAAGAAAGCAGATAAAGATCCTGCTGTTCAAAGTACCCTACAACCGTCCGCAACCATTCGGGCTCCATGCGACAATCGGCATCTGTCGTGACAATGATATCACTGGTACAGGTATCTATCGCTTTAGCAATCGCTTTCTTTTTATACGAATTGAGTTTGTCAGACTCGTTCCATTGGATAAGCCGCACACCACGATCTGCATACGCCTGTACAACAGCTGAGGTGCGGTCGTCAGAATGGTCATCAACAATAATAATCTCCAGTAAATCTTTCGGAAAATCCTGACGTAGGATACATTCGATTGTCCGTCCGATATTTTCTTCTTCGTTTCTTGCGGCAATGATGACCGCTACACGTGCCCCCGGCACAGGCAATACCTGTGGCATGTCAAGCCTCCTCCATCCCTTGCGCATGTAGAACACCAATACAACATATATTAATGTCAAGAGCAGTATGCTGATTTTAAGACTTAGAATCACCGAAGAAATTAATTTTAAACACAAAAACAGCCCCAAAGATTGCGGGCAGGATAAGATTTACAAACCATATACACGAGACAATAGCCATCACGGCTATTTCTTGTGTCGTAATGTAGCTGTACAGATTGCTCGCCACAAAGCTTCTGACACTGAAATCAAAAATATCCAACGTTGGCAAAGCCGACTGTACAAAGAATAAAATAAAAATCATTAATGCCATAGGAAGAAAGGGAAGATCGGGCAGCATCGCCTCCATAAGTATAATATACTGCGAGGTGAAAATGATAAACCGTGCAAAAGAATTGAACAATACTACTCCCAGCTCCTTTACCTTGTAATCTTTCAAAACGGCAAAGAAGGGCTCTATTTTCCGCAACCATCGTATCTTGCCTACCAATTGATCAAACCAACTGACGTTGAAGTAAAGTATCAAAAAGCCTGCCGCATACAATACAGCCAGCACCCACATCCCAAACTGAACCGATAAGGGAGGATCCAAAAACCTGCAAACAAACCAGGCTATACTCAACGATCCCGCAACACTAGTTAAGACGAGTTGGGCAAATAACCCTACACCCATTGCTACTGCGCCTTTAGCCCGATTTTCAGGCTTCAAAAACAGAACACGCCCGCCATATTCACCGAGGCGGTTAGGCGTAAAAATCGCCCAGGTCAAGCCACAAAAAACAGACTGGAAAGCTTTCCAAAAAGTAATCTTTTCAATTGGTCGTGAAAGATACTGCCATTTGACGACTTCCAAAAGCCAATTGACGAACATCAGCAGAACAACAATCGACAATGTAAGTACAACCGACCTGTTCTCCAAACCATGAACTAAAGTTTCGAACTTATCCAGGTTGCGTTGGTCTGTCGTTTTCACGATGATATAGACTGCTGCCAGACCAAATACTAACAATTTGATCGCTATCGCAAGATATTTCTTCTGTGTCTTTGTCAAACGTGAGGATTTAGCGCACAATGTTACTAAATTTTCGTTAAATGCCTGCTCTTTCGATGAGTTTTCATACGACTAAATGCTACTATAATTCGTAATATTGCACTATGCAGAAAGAAAAGGCAAAAGAGCGGATTATTCTTGGTATTGACCCCGGCACTGTGGTACTTGGCTATGGCGTGATCAAAGCTTGTGGCAACAAGGTGTCATTAATCAGCATGGGTGTCGTCAAGATGGGCCACTTGGATGACCACGCTTTGAAGCTTCAACGCATTTTCAAAAAGACAACAGCATTGATGGAGGAGTATATGCCGGACTGTGTCGCCCTTGAGGCTCCCTTTTATGGCAAAAACATCCAGGTCATGCTTAAATTAGGAAGGGCACAAGGTGTAGCGATGGCTGCGGCATTAAATCGAGATATCCCTATATTCGAATATGCGCCCCGGAAGATCAAACAATCGGTGACAGGTAATGGGAATGCAAGCAAGGAACAAGTGGCTGCCATGTTACAGAATCTCCTCACATTCAACGAAACACCTGAGTTTTTGGACGCTACCGATGGACTGGCCGTCGCGGTCTGCCATGCTTTCCAACAAAAGACAACTTCAGGCGCCAAAAATTACTCCGGCTGGTCTGCCTTTGTCAAAGACAACCAAAATCGTGTCCGTTAGATTTTTACCTGACGGATGACATTCTTAACATTGAGCTCGACAAT
>JBEBVG010000027.1:0-25769 GCA_040392845.1 Sphingobacterium sp.
CTTGTCCAAAAACTAATTCTCTATAAACAGTTTAAAGATGTCTGCGAACAACTGAAGGTATTAGAAGCCGGTAGGGAAAAACTACATGTCAGGGGAAATATCATACAAGATATAAAACGTACAAAACGACAAATCACAGAAGAAGAGCTGGCTTCTTTTGATCTGTATAAGCTCATGATGGTCTATGAAAAGATGATGTATAATTTCACACATCGTGCACAACCTATTACCCACACCGTAATAAAATATCCCTATACCATCGAGCAGCAAAAACAAGCTATTACACAACTTATCGAACTTAACAAGAAACTGGATTTCCAGCATATTCTTAAAAACTCAGAAAACAAAGTACAGCTTGTCTATAACTTTCTGGCAATCCTCGAAATGTTACAACAAAAACTTCTTGAAATAGAAATAGGAGCAGGATTTAATAACTTTTCTATCGAAAGAAGAAGCCAGCCCGAATAATTATCCGCTTACTTTGGGATACTCTATTTTCCAAAAGCATTCCATCCCTGGGCTTTGATATCATGTACATTGCCGGATTTGGAAATCATTTGATAGCCTGCTGAAGCCTCTGTAATATGACCAATAATAGAAATATCCATCTGACTTTTAAGTTTATCGTAATCTGACTGCGGAACGGTGAACAATAATTCATAGTCTTCACCACCACTCAAGGCACATACTGTGGGATCTAAACCAAATTCACGAGCCGTTTCATAAGTCATGGGATCAATAGGTATTTTCTCCTCATAGAGCTTGCATCCTACATGAGAAGATTTACAGATATGCAGGATTTCGGAAGCCAGACCGTCCGAAACATCAATCATTGCATTCGGTTTCACGTGCAACGCATCTAATAATTCGACGATATCTTTACGTGCTTCAGGTTTTAACTGACGTTCCACAATATAATCCTTACCCTCCAGATCGGGTTGGATATTTGGATTTTCTAAAAATATCTGTTTTTCACGTTCCAGTAATTGTAAACCGACATAAGCACCACCTAAATCTCCCGATACACAGACCAGATCTCCTTCTTTTGCTCCGGAGCGATAGGCAATTTTATCTTCATCGGCATAGCCAATACTTGTGACCGAAATAACCAGGCCCTGGACAGAAGAAGAGGTATCTCCTCCAATTAAATCCACGTTATATTTCTTACAAGCAATCAATGCGCCTTCGTATATTTCTTCGATAGCTTCCAACGGAAATTTAGAGGATAGTCCAATGGAAAACGTAATCTGTGAAGCTATCCCATTCATCGCATAAATATCGGACAAATTGACCTGTACAGCTTTATAACCCAAATGTTTGAGCGGAACATACCGTAAATCAAAATGAACGTTTTCTAACAGCAGATCGGTAGAAATTAACGTTTTCTTATTGGAGAAATCAAGTACGGCCGCATCATCGCCTATACCTTTTACCGTTGATTTTTCCGTGAGTTCTACAGATTGTGTGAGATGCTGAATTAATCCGAATTCGCCTAACTCGTTTATATCTGTTTTTTCCGTATTGTCAAATTCTAGCATAAAAGAGAATTATAAAGAAGATTTATCTATAATCCCAACCTAGCGGAAATCTCTAACATACGCTCAATTGGTTTTTTCGCACGGCTAATAACATCTGCAGAAAGAACAATTTCAGGTTGTTCATAATATAGACAATTATATAGCTTTTCCAACGTATTGAGTTTCATATGTGGGCAGTCATTACATGCACAAGCATTATTTGGCGGAGCCGGAATAAATGTTTTGTGTGGACTCGCTTTTTGCATCTGGTGTAGAATACCGGACTCTGTAGCAACGATGTATGTTTTGCCGGGATCTTCTATTGTAAATTTCAGCATACCGGACGTCGAACCTATATAATCTGCTTGCGCTAATATATGATCTTCACATTCAGGGTGGGCTATAAACTTAGCATCGGGGTATTCTCGGCGAAGAGCATCAATTTTCTCCTGCGAAAATATTTCGTGTACCATACAAGCTCCATTCCATAATACCAGATCGCGACCTGTTTTCCTTTTCACATAATCGCCTAAATTACGATCGGGACCAAAAATGATCTTTTGACTTTCGGGGAGACTTTCGACAATTTGTACGGCATTACTGGATGTACATACGATATCAGATAAAGCTTTCAGCTCCGCAGTACAGTTGACGTAAGTGATAACCAGGTGATCGGGATACTGTTCTTTAAATTTGGCAAACAGGTGAGGCGGACAGCTGTCGGAGAGGGAACAGCCTGCTTTTAGATCAGGTAACAAAACTTTTTTGGTGGGTGAAAGTATCTTTGCTGTTTCAGCCATGAAATGCACACCAGCGAATACAATAACATCAGCATCTGTTTTGGCAGCTTGCTGAGATAATCCTAAGCTATCACCAATGTAATCTGCCAGATCCTGTATTTCAGATTCCTGGTAATAGTGCGCCAGGATTACAGCATTTTTTTCTTTTTTAAGCCTGTTGATCTCTTCTACCAAATCAATAGTAGGATCTATTGGAATATCAATAAAACCTTTTGCTTCTAAATCTCTTTCAAAAATTGTGTTCATCTCTCTCGTTGTTCTGTCAATTCTTTTGGCTATGAAACAATACAAAGGTAACTAAAGAATTTTAAACGAAATCCACATTGCCTTTTTTCAATAAATAATAACTCTTTTTTTAAAAGAGAATCTTGTTGTTTATTAGGATGTGAGTAATGGGGAAAATTGGTTGGATAAATATTTTTTAATACGGATATTCTTACTTTATTCACAAGTTATTCACACTATTTATTTGGTAGATAACTGTATTTCAGTACGCTATTATTTTGCCAATTATTTTTTCCATATAAATGTGTTTGATTCTTTCTGTTGATGTTTTGTTAATATTGGGTTTACATTTAGGTAATACTGTTGCACTGTTTGTGTACTTTTCGGGGAGATTGTGGAATAATAAATAGTTTTGAAATTTAATTCACCTATTATTTACAGGTTTTCCACATATTTTGTTAATTTCCTCTACATTTTATCTAAGTTTGTTTTATTCAAGTAAGCTTAAACAAATATTATGTCTTTTAGAAGGGTAGACTTTTTGATCGTAGGTTCAGGAATAGCCGGACTTAGTTTTGCACTTAAGGCAGCAAAATTGGGTAAAGTGCTGATAGTCACAAAGTCTAATGAAGATGAATCGAATACAAAGTATGCACAGGGAGGTGTTGCTGTAGTAACCGATCACGCGGATAGTTTCGATAAACATATAGCGGATACACATATCGCAGGGGATGGTCTTTGTAATCCTGAAGTTGTGGAAAATGTTGTAAAAGAAGGGCCGGATCGGATACAGGAACTCATTGCCTATGGTACTTCCTTTGATAAAGAAGATTCGGGGGAATATGATCTGGCAAAGGAGGGAGGACATTCAGCTCATCGGATTTTACATTATAAGGATATTACCGGTTATGAGATAGAACGGGCTTTACTGGCGAAGGTACATCAGGATCCGAACATAGAGATACTAACCCATTATTTTGCTGTTGATTTGATTACGCAACATCACCTGGGTGTTCATGTTGATAAAAGATCTACAGATATTACCTGTTATGGGATTTATGCGCTCAATACACATTCGAATGCTGTTGAGAAAATTTTGGCTAAAGTTACATTGATGGCGACGGGCGGTGCAGGTCATATTTATTCGTCAACTACTAATCCTACTATAGCGACGGGTGACGGTATTGCGATGGTATACAGAGCGAAAGGGAAGATTAGAAACATGGAGTTTATTCAGTTCCATCCAACGGCACTTTACAATCCCAGTGAGTATCCTGCTTTTTTAATATCAGAAGCTGTGCGTGGTTTTGGAGGTATATTGCGAAGAGCGGATGGTCATTCTTTCATGGAAGAATATGACGAGCGGGGATCGTTGGCACCACGAGATGTTGTAGCCCGGGCTATTGATGCGGAAATGAAAAAATCTGGATTGGATTACGTTTATTTAGACATTACGCATCGGCCAAAGAGTGATCTGTTGTCTCATTTTCCAAACATTTATGAAAAATGTCTTTCCATTGGTTTGGATATGACGAAAGATTTTATTCCGGTAACGCCAGCAGCTCATTATTTGTGCGGTGGGATTATGGTGGATACTTTCGGAGCTACTTCTATTCATCATCTATATGCGTGTGGTGAATGTTCTTCTACCGGCTTACACGGTGCAAATAGGTTGGCTTCGAATTCATTACTGGAAGCAGCTGTTTATGCACATCGGATATTTTTGGATGTAAGTGCAAAATTTGATACGATAACATTTGAGGAAGATGTTCCGGAATGGGATGATTCAAATACGAAACTTTCTAATGAGGATATATTAGTGACGCATAACTTACGGGAGACACAAAAAATTATGAGTGATTATGTTGGTATTGTTCGGTCTGATTTTCGTCTGGATAGAGCAATGCGGAGACTTGGTCTTTTGTATGAGGAAACGGAGTCTTTTTATAAGCGAACAAAGTTGTCCGTGAAACTTTGTGAATTGCGAAATGTTATTCAGATAGCGTATCTAGTGGTGAAATCGGCTATGAACAGAAAGGAAAGCAGAGGACTGCATTATACAACGGACTACCCAAATCATGCAGATACACTTGAGGATACTGTTCTTTAGGATTAAGGATTGTTAGAATACGGATCAAGGACAAATAACTAAAACATGCCTGTAATATTACCCGTAAAAGAAGTCTCTCCGGTAGTCGGGGAACATACCTTTTTAGCACCTAACTGTACCTTGGTTGGGGACATCACTATTGGTCATCATTGTTCTATATGGTTTAACGCTGTGATAAGGGGAGATGTAAATTATATCAAAATTGGTAACTATACCAATATCCAGGATAATGTGACGATCCACGGGACATTTGAGAAAAATGGTACAGATATAGGAAACTATGTTAATGTTGGCCATAACGCCATCGTTCATGGATGTACGATTGAAGATCATGTTCTGGTGGGAATGGGAGCTATCGTTATGGATAAGGCCATCGTACAATCTCATGTTATCATTGCTGCGGGTGCTGTTGTGCTGGAAAACACTTTATGTGAATCGGGCTATCTTTATGCTGGCGTACCTGCTAAAAAGATAAAACCGTTAACGGATGAACAAAAAGCTTTGTTACAGAAGTTACCACATAACTATGTATTATATAGTTCCTGGTTTTAACGGTGTTTTTATTCAAACTTGATTTCTAAAGTTTCATTTTGCTCCCAGTTGGCCCGTATGGTAAATGTTTTTCCGAAATACCATATTGGCTCTGCCTGTGTCTGCGTATAGTAGTTTGCTCCATCCCACCTACCATTTCTATTCAGGTCTTTTATAATACGGATACTATATTTTCCACCGGGAAATTTTAAGTAACTCATTGTATTTTTATTACGTATTACTTGACTATCATAGATACTCTTTTTGGACTCGTCTATAAGTTGGATAATATAGTCTACCTCGCTTTCTAATCCGTTCAATGAGAAAATAATATCGCCATAATTGTCTGATTCATCTAAGGTAAATGTCTTCTTCATTTCCTTGTTCGGATCGTTAAAAGCGGATGATATAGCATTTTCCTCTATTATCAGTTCGTAGTTTTTATTCGGTTTCCAATTATAACGGATATGATATAGATTTTTGTTGATTGTATCTTGTTGCAATTGAAAGTTCCTTCTTGAGACAGAGTCTTCTAATAGTTGTATTTTGTTTTTATCAATAGAGGTAATTGGTTTTTTCGAGGTGAGCGTAATATGTTTCACCTTATCTACCTTATTGTTTATGTTTAGAAGAGGAATGAGTTCTTTTTCATATTTTTCATTTTTTCCTCTCCGTATGAGCACAGTATCGAGTATATTTTCATTGTTGGATAATTGAAATTTAATGGAGTCAAATTCTAATTTTTCAACAAATACATATGCAGAGTCATTGTTTCTTGTGAAACGTACTATTTTATCCGGATCGAGTTCAACAGGATCAATAATACGTAGGGCAGGTGTATCCAACGGTTGATTGAATGTTAATAATATTGTAGCATCTTTTTCGATCTTCTTTTCTATCGTCCGGTATTCCTGTGGCTTACCTTTGGAATATTCAAGATGTATATTTGAGATATCCTTATCTAAGATTATACTATCTGATAAGAATCCTAATAATTCATCCGGACTATTATACACCCTGTCGTTGTTTTGTTCCTTTAGAGCATATATGCGATAGGTATCTTCCCGTAGATTTCTAAACTGAAAATTTCCTGAAGTATCAACTGTTGTAAAGATATTTGCTTTCCTTTTACCGAAGATGGAGTCCTGACGGGTAGGTATAAGCAATACTTTTACTTCTTTATCTTCTTTTTCGTCAAAGACTTTGGTGTATGCATTGCTGACAGAGCCCGATATTGTCAAGGAGTCAAGCTCAGGACCAGTAGCAAAGACGTATGTATAATTTACTATGGGGTTACCCTCATTGTAATCCACCAAACCTTTTCCAAAGTTGATCGTATATGTCGTATTGTCTTCCAATGAATCGGGTAATATAATATGTAATCTCTTCTTTCTTACTTTATAATCAGGCTGTTTTTCAACATCAGGGGTGATACTAAACTCTTTAAACTGGTTATTTAGCTTGATAAATTCATCAAATGTCAGGACAATTTCCTTAGCTGTAAAGTTACGTGTTAGATTTTCAGGTAGTTCTGTCAGTAATACCGGCGGGAGAGAATCTTTTGGTCCACCTGTGGGCCGCTGCATATTAGCACAGTGAAAAAATGTTAGGGATATCAGCAATATGAAACATATTACTATCAGCTTCTGCAGTATAGTGCTTGTTTTTGGTAAACCATTCTTTTTTGTAATATCTATCATAGCCTACGATATATCCTATTTCTTAACTACTTTATATTTATATAAAAAACTGATAATCAATATATTAACTCATATAAACCATTAGTACACTGATATCTGATGGAGACACTCCTGATATTCTCGACGCCTGTCCTAGTGTGCGCGGTTTTACCTTTAATAGTTTTTCACGTGCCTCTATCGATAAAGAAGTAAGTGATGAGTAATCAAAATTAGGATTAATTTCTTTATCCTCCATCTTTTTCATCTTGTTTACGATTTCATTTTCTTTTTCAAAGTAGCTATCATATTTCACCTTTATTTCGGCTTGCTCAATAGTATCTTCGTTAAATCCCTGCAGGAATATATGGAAATCCTGATCGCCTTCCGCGATATGCTGGATATTTAACTGAGGCCTGGACAGTATACTATATAGTTTGGTTTTTTGTGAAACAGGTGTTGTATTTTCACGTAACAAAATAGGATTGATATTTTCTTTATCTATACTTTTTGTTTTCATGTATTCAACGATTGTATCCGAGTTTTTTATCTTTTCTTCTACTGACTTTAGTCTTTCATCAGATACCAAACCTAATTTATGTGCCAGCGGAGTGAGACGTATATCTGCATTATCCTGGCGGAGCAATAGTCTATGTTCAGCCCGGGAAGTGAACATCCGATAAGGTTCTTCGGTGCCTTTCGTAACCAGGTCATCTATTAATACACCTATATACGATTCAGATCTCTTTAATATTAATTCATGTAAATCATTTATACGCTGATGTGCATTTACCCCAGCAACGAATCCTTGCGCTGCAGCTTCCTCGTATCCTGTTGTCCCGTTTATCTGGCCGGCAAAAAACAGATGTTTTACCCGTAATGTTTCGAGTGTAAGATCAAGTTGCATAGGAGGGAAGTAATCGTATTCTATGGCATATCCCGGGCGATACAATTTGGCATTCTCAAAGCCTGGTATAAGACGTATTGCTTTCTGTTGAACATCCTCTGGCAGGGATGTAGAGAAACCATTTACATAGATTTCCACTGTTTTGAAACCTTCCGGTTCTACGAATATCTGGTGTCTATCCCGTTCGGCAAATCTATTTATTTTGTCTTCTATTGATGGACAGTATCGCGGACCCAATCCTTTAATACGGCCCGTGAACATCGGAGATTTTTCGAACCCGGTCTTTAATATCTCATGTACCTTATCATTCGTATAGGTTATCCAGCAACATCGTTGTTCTTCAGGAATGCTGACATTTGTATGAGAGAATCTGCCTCGTTTTTCATCTCCCCATTGTTCTTCCATTACGGTATAGTTGAGACTTCTTCCGTCTACCCGTGGAGGAGTCCCGGTTTTCATGCGGCCTGACTCGAATCCCAAGGAAACAAGTTGTTCTGTTAAGCCTGTCGCGGATTTCTCTCCTGTACGTCCACCACCAAATTTCTTCTCACCTATATGAATAATACCATTTAAGAAAGTTCCGTTTGTTAATACAACAGCATCGGATTCTATCCGTATTCCTAATGATGTAATAACACCCCTTGCTTTTCCGTCCTCAACGATAATTTCTTTTACAGTGTCTTGCCATATATCGAGGTTGGGAATGGCCTCTAATTGCAGTCTCCATTCTTCCGCGAAACGCATACGATCGTTTTGCGTACGTGGACTCCACATGGCAGGCCCTTTTGATTTATTAAGCATCCGGAATTGAATAGTAGATTTATCTGCCATTATTCCCGTATAGCCACCCATAGCATCTATTTCCCGAACTATTTGACCTTTTGCTACGCCTCCAATGGCCGGGTTACAACTCATTTGAGCAATTACTCCCATATTCATTGTAATAAGGAGTGTAGATGATCCGAGATTTGCTGCTGCTGCTGCTGCTTCACATCCTGCGTGGCCAGCACCGACAACGATTACATTATATTTATTAAACATATTCTAATTTTTGTTCCACGTGAAAAAAATGATTTTGTATTTCGTTTCACGTGGAACGATTTACACATATTCCCCAAGCTCCAACCAACGCTCTGATTTTGTTTCTAAAGTGTTTTGTAGTTCTTCGATTTCCTTCGCATGTTTAGTTATTTCGATATGATCTATCAAAGTGTTCAGCAACTTGGTCTTCTCTATTATTTTTTGTTCTAATTCTTCAATTTCCAATTCTAAAGATTCGTACTCCCGTTGTTCTTTATAACTGAGCTTTCTATTTACAGAAGTGTCTGTTTCTTTTGTTTTGGTAGAGGAAACTTTTTGTGCTTTGAGCTGTTCTTTTTCTTCTTTTAATTTTTGCTCTTGTTCTGATTTGAAATCTGCATAATTACCGTTATATACAGTTACTTTTCCCTCACCTTCAAAAATAAATAGTTGGTCTGTGAGTTTATCAACCAGGTATCTATCATGTGACACTAACAATAGAACTCCGGAGTAATTCGATAGAAAGTCTTCCAGAACGTTCAGTGTATCGATATCTAAGTCGTTAGATGGTTCGTCGAGTATTAAGAAATTCGGATTAGCCATTAATACACGCATGAGCTGAAGCCTTTTCTTTTCTCCACCACTTAATTTGTTCACTAATCCGAATTGTTTTTCGGGAGGGAATAAAAAGAGAGTCAGGAGCTGAGAAGCTGTGATGGTATCTCCATTAGCCATTTGTATATAATCGGCTATATTTTTCACGACGTCTAATACTCTATCTTGTTCGTCGAACTGTAATCCCCCTTGTCGGTAATATCCGAATTTTGTTGTTTCTCCAACAGCAATATTGCCCTGGTCCGGGAATATTTCTTGTGTAATAAGATTTAAAAATGTACTCTTTCCTGTTCCATTTTTTCCTGATAAACCAATCCGGTCTCCTTTTTTAAAAATATAAGAGAAGTTGGAAATTATGCAATTATCTTTGAACGACTTGCTAATATTATCTATTTCTAATATTTTGGAACCTTGCCGGGATACTTTTACGCTTAGTTTTACCTTTTCCTGCTGACGAGGTCCTTTGGATTTTTCTTCCAAGTCGTAAAAGGCTTCAATTCTAGCCTTCGATTTAGTACCGCGGGCTTGCGGCTGTCTACGCATCCATTCAAGCTCTTTACTGAGTAAATTCCTTGCTTTTTCTGCAGCTAAGGTATCGTTGTATTCCCGTTCGGCCTTTTTCTCCAGGAAATACGCATAGTTTCCTTTATAAGTAAATACTTTCCCTCTGTCAAGTTCTCGTATCTCTGTCGATATGTTGTCTAAGAAATAGCGATCATGAGAGACAGTGATTACCGTTTTATTTCCTATAGTAATGAGTTTTTCTAACCATTCGATAGTTTCAATATCCAAATGGTTAGTCGGTTCATCAAGAATATAGACGTCTGGTTCATCGATCAGTAATTTCGCGAGAGAAAGTCTCTTTTTCTGACCCCCTGATAAGTCTTTAATTTGCTGCGTATAATCCGTAATCTGAAGACGATTTAATATCGTTTTGATATTATTTTCATATTCCCAGGCATTCAATGCTGTGAGCTTATCACTTATTATGGATAGTTTTTTGTCGTCAATTATCTGACTATCAATTATTTGCTCATATTCTTTTATGAGTTGTTGCGACTCATTCTCTGCACTGAAAATGAAATCGTTGATAGTATTTAGGTCTTTGAAATCCGGTTCCTGTGCCAGATATCCTATTTTTATACCTTTTTCTTTAACGATATATCCTTCCTGAGGAGGAAGAATTTCTGCTAATATTTTCAAAAGAGTAGATTTTCCTGTTCCGTTGATGCCTACTAATGCTACCCGATCTCCTTTTTGCAGGGAGAAGTTTAAGTTTTTAAATAGCCATCGATCGTGAAAAGAATGTCCGACGAGTTCTGTACCTAATATACTCACGTTATTTTTTTATTTCTTATATGAATCACTCGTTTCTAAATAGGAATACTGCTCCTAAATTATATTAATAGATACAAAAGTAAGTAAATATTCGATTTTGTTTGTTAAAAAACGAGTAGGGTGCTCCATATCCATTTTGCTACAATCCACATGAGAAAGATTGTACCGATGCAAAGAATGGATAATATAACCAGTATAGCGATAATTATACCTTTTGCATTTCCCTGGTGTTTATTTTCGAAGTAATGCTCCCGCAGTAATTTAACATTCTTTCGATTTGCTTTAAAAAAGAAGTCAAAGGCATATCCAACGAGTGGAATAGTACCCACTATAGCATCCAGGAAGACATTTAAGAGCATCTTAACGACAACTTTAGAGCCGGCTCCATGTCTGAGCATGATAATAACCAGCAACAACGATGTGCCGAATGAAATTAGCTGTCCGGCATAAGGTATGAGATTCAAAAGGGGGTCCAGCCCAAACCGGAACCCCCACAGATTAAATTTATTATCCAGCAATGAAGAAATACGATCAAGCCATAGGAAATCCTTCCTGCGGTTGTCTTCATTGGGAAAATGAGTTTTCTTCATTATTTTAATTCGAAGACCCCGTCAACATAACAGGTGAGCTTAAGCGGACGGATGTCTATATTCAAGCTTTCTCCACCTGCATCAGCTGCACTTTCTAAGCTAGCTGCTTTAGAATACATGCGGGGTGCAGGAATAAGGTCATTAAAATTGATGTTGCTGTTGTCATTGATGACCAAAACTTTTCCAACAGTTTGACCGTCTGCTGCAGCCAGTATCTCGGCGTTATAACGTGCATCTTTAACTGCTGCGGTTTTAAGCTCTTTCTCTATTTCTCTTTTTTGTGTATGATCGTAACCACTAATCGAAGTTGTCTGTAGCCCCTGCGGATCTATTTTTTCCATCATGGCGTTCAGGTTATTGAGATTAGTTACTTTAATGCGGTATTGGCGAGACTGAAGAAGTTCGCTGTTTTTCTTTTTCGTGTCGTAATTATAACTGTATATATTCTGGATTGTAAAGTCTTCTTTTTTGACTCCTGCAGCCATAGCCGCGTCGAAGAGTTGTTTTTCCAGTGTTTCAATGAACACTTTCTTTTTCATATTACCATCCATATAAAACTCTTTTAGCCCTATGGAAAGATAGATAATATCCGGGGTGATCTCACGTTCGGCATACCCTTTTGTAGCCACTTTCCGGCTACTTTCGATGTTTATGTTTTGCGCGTTTGCCATAGCTACATTAGCTGCAATTAAAAATAAAATGAGTACTTTTTTCATGACTTTTATATTTGTTAAGCTGATACAGTAGGATAGACAAAGAAAATGCCATAATGTTTAATAGGTTTTTTTTAAATAAATCGAGGCAATTGGTTTTTAAATATTATCTTTAAAAAAAATACAATAATACAATGCAAGAAGGTAAAGTAAAATTCTTTAATGAGACCAAAGGTTTCGGTTTCATCATCCCAGCATCAGGCGAGAGCGAAATTTTTGTTCACGTTTCTGGACTGATTGACAAAATTCGTGAAGGCGACGACGTGTCTTACGAAGTTGAACAAGGCCGTAAAGGTCTTAACGCGGTAAATGTAAAAGTTATCTAAGAAGATTCTATATATATTTATTGTGAAAAAGCCCGATAATTTCGGGCTTTTTTATTTATATACGGAAGATCTCTTCCAATACTTCCAAAGAATTGACCGTTCCAAAACTGTCCGTATGGAGACGATAAAAATTTATAATCTGTCGCAACAAGTGGACACGGTCTTCCTGTTTCATTTTAATAAGGGAAGCAGCGTCATAACTACTGTTTAATATACCGTGAAACAGGGAAGTATGTGGCTCGTGTAGTACGTAGGAATGCGCGGGAAGATGATGTGTAAAAACTCCTTCGGCGAGATCAAAGTAGGGTCTTTTTTCTAAAGACGAAGGTAAATAGCCCAGGAACCGGCTTAATTTCATCAGGAAACAAAGATGAAAGTTAGACGTTGGAGATTGAGTTTGATCGAGCCATAACAAGGACTGATGAATAAAATGAAATAGGTGCGTGTCCGGCTGTTGATGTTTTAATACCTTGAATAAGATCTCGTTCAGGAATAAAGTAATGGAGCTTTTTATGATATTGAGCGGAATTTCCTGAAGAACAGGCATTTGCTGTGCCTCTTTTATGCGCTGTAAACGGGATGTTTCTTTGACATCAACAACCATCTCCAACAAATGGAGCGGCTGAAGCATATTGATATGAATGCGGGCGCGGGGTTTCTTTGCCCCGTTGACAATATAAGACTGCAAACCGAATTCTTCGGTAAATATCTGAACGACGACACTATTTTCAGCGTAGTTAGTTACTTTTATGACGATTCCTCGTGTTTTGGTGATCATCTCTTGATCCTGGATTTTGTTTGTATTGCAATTGTGGAATGTTGAAAACTATTTCATCGCTTCTGACAAAGATAATACTATAAAACGTATACATTTGTAATTCTCATCGCTGAGGATTATTTTTTTTAATTCTTCTCATTTGTTGTAAATCCAAAAAGAAATTTAGATATTTGCAAACTCTTTGCAGAATGTGCAGCGGAGATTATTACTGTAATAGACAACATTAAAAATAAATATCATGTCAAGAATTTGTGATTTAACAGGCAAAAAGGCATTAAACGGAAATAAGGTCTCTCACTCCAATGTTAAGACCAAGCGTAAATTCTACCCAAATTTACAGACGAAACGTTTTTATATTCCGGAAGAAGATCGGTGGATTACTTTGAAAGTATCTACTTCTGCAATCCGCACGATTAACAAAAAAGGTATCTCTTCTGTTATCGATACATTTATTAAAAAAGGATACGTTTAGTAGGTCCTGCCTGTTAATAGATATTTTGATGAACATTAAATCTGTCAGCTGACGGATCATAATAAATAAAACAATGGCTAAAAAAGGAAATAGAGTACAAGTAATCTTAGAATGTACTGAGCACAAAGAAAGTGGTCTTCCAGGGATGTCACGTTACATCACTACAAAAAACAAAAAGAACACCACAGAGCGATTAGAGTTGAAGAAGTTCAATCCTGTACTGCGTAAAGTAACAGTACATAAAGAAATTAAATAGTTAAAAACACTACAATACCATGGCAAAGAAATCGGTAGCATCATTACAAAAAGGTGGTGGTAAAGAGTTTACTAAAGTGATTATCACTACTAAATCTGCAAAAACTGGTGCATATACTTTTAAAGAAAGTATCATACACAATGACAAAGTAAAAGAAGTTGTCGCTGCAGCTAGCAAATAAGCAGAACATTTCTTTTTAGAGTTTTTCTTTAAAACTTCGAAAGCCGTTTTGGTATAGTCACCGAAAGGGCTTTTTTGGTTAAAAAGAAATTTCTAAGTTTGGATTCAATTTTTTACTTTTCAAAATGGGATTATTCGATTTTTTTAAAAAGAAACAGGAGACACCGGAAGCACAAGAGGCTTTAGATAAAGGGCTGGAAAAGACCAAGGAAGGTTTTTTCTCCAAGATTACCAAAGCTGTAGTGGGCAAATCTACTATAGATGATGAAGTCTTGGACAATCTGGAAGAAGTGTTGGTTACTTCTGATGTTGGTGTAACGACAACATTGAAAATCGTTGACCGTATCCAACAGCGTGTTGCCCGCGATAAGTATGTCGGAACGGACGAACTGAATCAGTTGCTTAAAGAGGAGATCCAGGATCTTTTGGCGGAGAATAATAGTAATGATTTTGAAAAGTTTGAATATGGTAACCATAAGCCTTATGTTATCATGGTCGTTGGAGTGAATGGTGTAGGGAAAACGACGACAATTGGAAAACTTGCCCATCAATTGAAGGAAGCCGGTAGCCAGGTTGTTTTAGGAGCGGCAGATACTTTTCGTGCTGCTGCTGTAGACCAGATAAAATTATGGGGTGAACGGGTAGGTGTCCGTGTTGTTGCACAAGCAATGGGATCTGATCCGGCGTCGGTAGCATTCGACACTGTACAGTCTGCCGTTTCGAACGGTGACGATGTCGCTATTATAGATACAGCCGGACGGCTACACAATAAAGTAGGTCTTATGAATGAGCTGGGCAAGATAAAGAATGTGATGCAGAAGATTGTGCCGGGTGCTCCTCATGAAATATTATTAGTGCTGGATGCTTCTACCGGGCAAAATGCAATTGAACAGTGTAAGCAATTTACCGAGGCAACCGATGTCAATGCCTTAGCGCTAACCAAACTGGATGGTACAGCTAAGGGTGGGGTTGTTATAGGTATATCGGATCAATTTAAGATTCCTGTAAAATATATAGGTGTAGGGGAAAAAATCGGAGATTTACAACTTTTTAATAAACAGGAGTTTGTTGAATCTCTTTTTAAATAGTTAGATGAAAACAAAGCAAAGTAAAACCACAGTGAAGGAGAGTAAGTCCCGGGTGAATGTGGTGACATTAGGGTGTTCGAAGAATATACACGATAGTGAGATATTGATGGGGCAATTGAAAGGCGGCCAGGTCGATGTTGTGCACGAAGCAAACGATCTGCAAACCGACGATATTGTTGTCATCAATACCTGTGGTTTCATCGATAATGCAAAGCAAGAATCTATTGATACGATATTACAGTTCTCTGAATTAAAAGATCAGGGAAAAATCAAAAAGGTAATAGTTACCGGGTGCTTGTCGGAGCGATATAAACCGGAGCTGCAGTCTGAGATTCCGAATGTAGATGCGTATTTTGGTACAAATGATCTTCCTGATTTATTGTCCACAATAGGTGTAGATTACCGTCATGAGCTGTTAGGAGAACGTTTGCTGACGACGCCGGCACATTTTTCGTATTTCAAGATAGCCGAAGGCTGTAACCGACCTTGTTCCTTCTGTGCTATACCATTAATGAGGGGTAAGCATGTCTCTAAAAGTATAGAAGACCTGGTCCGGGAGGCTAAATTTTTAGCATCAAATGGAACGAAGGAACTTATTCTCATTGCACAGGATCTGACGTATTATGGTCTTGATATTTATGGAAAGCGTAATTTGTCCGACCTCCTACGTCATTTGTCGGATGTAGAGGGCATTGAATGGATACGTCTGCAATATGCTTATCCTTCCGGTTTTCCAATGGATATCCTGGATGTGATGAATGAGCGGAGCAATATCTGCAACTACTTAGACATGCCGTTGCAGCATATATCCGATCCAATGTTGCAGTCTATGCGTCGCGGCACAACAAAACAAAAGCAAATAGGCTTGGTTCGGGCTATTCGTGATAAGGTGCCTGATATTGCTTTACGTACAACATTGATCTGTGGTTACCCGGGAGAAACAGAACGGGATTTTAATGAAATGTTGGCGTGGGTAGAGGAAACCCGTTTTGATCGTCTGGGCTGTTTTACCTACTCGCATGAGGAGAAGACACATGCCTATTTATTGGAAGATAATATAGCTGAAGAGGTAAAGCAAGAGCGGGTAGATGCTATAATGGAAGTTCAACAGGGTATTTCCTACGAGATCAACCAGGCGAAAGTCGGGCAGACTTACAAAGTGTTGATCGATCGTCTTGATGGCGATTATTATATCGGCCGTACGGAGTATGATTCACCGGAAGTGGACAACGAAGTCATACTGAGTGCCTCGGATTATACGAGGATAGGTGACTTTGTGCAGGTGAAAATAAATCGGGCCGAGGATTTCGATTTATACGGGAGTATTATTAAATAGATTGAGATACCCGGAAAAACCTACACCGTTTTTACGAATTTTTCGTCGTAGTTTTCAATATCTATAATATAATGATTTTGGATCAGGAAATCATATAGCGGTTTTGCTTCGGGCGAAACGCGTAGATTCTTTGCTGTGACGATTTCGTTCTGTTTTTTATCCAGATAAGGATAGGCATAGAGCTTCACATCTTTGCTGAACATACCTGAGATATAGGATAAAAGCTCATTGGTATACTGTTCCTTGTTGTAGTTTTCCGAGTTGAATATGTTGCGCAAGTTTGAAACGTTGGTTGCAATACCCACATTCCTTGGTTTGAATGTCTTGACAAACTCTGCCAGGTGATTATTTCTTCTAAAATTAGAGACCATAATATTGTTTCCTGTGGAACAGAGTAATTCGGCCCGGTCAGCAAAATATTTTAGGTCTTCACTTGTTAAGTCAAAATTCTCTTCCAGCACATTTCCCATCAACACTTCTATTAATACGACCATGTCTTCAGCCTTGGAGGATGTATTCTTTTTGAACTGTTCTACGGCCTGATTAAAGAGGTCGAAATTTGGTAAAGACTTCTGGCGGTACTTTGTACGAAGGATAATAATGTCCTTTCTGTAGAGAAAGTCCTTAATCTGAGCGGCTTTACCTTCCGGACTAAATATAGCCGCATTGGCAAAACCTTTAGCTATCAGGTATAGATTAAGGAGACGTTCGTTCGCATTTTTAAATACAGGGCCACTTACTTTTACCAGGTCAATTTCTACCGAACCTATAGAAAGGTTATCCACGAGCGATTCAATCATCGTCTGCTGATCATCGGCGTAGTAGTAGGCAGCAAAGACTAAGTTTACACCTAATATTCCCAACACTTTTGATTGCAGGCGGGTATCACTGTCCAATAACCTGACATGGATAATGATATCATTCGTAGGGCCACCTATTTCGTGTTGAAAACGTATGCCCAGCCAACCATGTGGGTCATTCGTTTTGGCAAAATTCAGTGTAGTAACAGTATCTGCAAAAGCAAAGAACTTCTTGGCACTATATTTTTTCCCTTGTAGCCTTTCGGTAAGTAACTGGTACTCATGACTAAGCATTTTGACGACTCTTGTACCGCTTACGTACCTTCCGGATTCTTCCGCGCCGTATATGGCATCGCTAAATGCCATATCATAGGCAGACATGGTTTTAGCAATTGTCCCCGAAGCGGCACCAGCTTCAAAGAAGTTACGTGCAACTTCCTGTCCGGCTCCGATTTCTGCAAAGGTGCCATAAACTTCAGCATTTAGATTAATTTTTAGTGCTTTTCGCTTTGTTTCAAAAACCTCTCTAGCCATGGCACAAAGGTACTATAAAACGCCTAACTTCCGAAACGCATAGAATAAAGCCGACGAGTGCAGAGCCTGCCCGATCTGATTATTGAACAAAAAGGTCTTAGCCTCTTCAATGGTCATCTCTACAACTTCGATATCCTCGGAATGGTCCAGCTGCTGTTCCCGTATTTTTCGTCCTCCTTGCAGTAAATAAGTATATGTTATATTCCCACTTGTGGCGGGGTTAGCAAACAGTTCGCAGACATATTCGATCGAATCAAAAGCGTAGCCGGTCTCTTCGAGCAATTCACGATGGGCAGCCAGTTGGGGATCTTCCCCCTCTTCTACTACCCCTGCCGGTAACTCTATCATAATTTCGTTAGCCCCATGCCGGTACTGCTTTACAAAGAGCAGTGTATTTCGTTCGGTAATAGCGACCATATTCACCCAAGAGGGATATTCCAGGACATAGTATTCCTCTTTTATATTGCCATTAGGTAATTGTAGTTTATCTACACGTAATGTTGCCCATGGTCTTTGAACTATATATTCTGATTTGAGCAGAGTCCACTTTTCCATATTAATCCTTCACGATATCGGCCATGATATTTTTAATCTTGTCACTTAGCTTTTGAGCTATGGTAGAATATTGTGAAATATCGACAAGGCTTTCACGTACAGAGCAATAAAATTTGATCTTAGGCTCTGTGCCTGAAGGTCTCGCTGAGATCACGTCGCCATCTACGGTAATGAATTGCAGAACATCGGATTGCGGCAGTTCGATATTGGTTTTTTCACCGGACGATAAGGTGGTGGCTTCTCTTCTGTCATAGTCGCGGATTTCTTTAACCTGTACCCCGCCTATAGATCTAGGAGGATTGTTTCGCAAGTCAAGCATCATCTGCTTAATTTGGTCAGCACCTGTTTTACCTTTTTTCGTTAAGGAAATCAACTTCTCCTGATAGAATCCATATTTGCGATAAAGATCTAATAATACGTCAAAGAGCGTGAGTCCTTCACTTTTAAAATATGCAGCCATCTCGGCAATAAAAGCACAGGCATTCACCGCATCCTTATCACGTACCAGGTCTCCGACTAAAAAGCCGTAACTTTCTTCTCCTCCGACAAGATATTTTTCTCTTCCCAACAAATCGGTTATCACCTCGCCGATATACTTGAAGCCGGTTAATGTCTCATAATATTTTACATGGAAGTCGGCACTGATATCGGCTATCAGGTTTGTGGTGACGATCGTCTTGACAACATAATCGTTTTCCTCCAGCTCTCCTTTTGATTGTCTTGCAGAAAGTACATAATAAGTCAGCAGGCTTCCTATTTGATTACCATTAAGCAGCTGATACTCCCCTTGGTTGTTTTTTACTGCCAGGCCGACACGGTCTGCGTCAGGATCTGTAGCCATGATAATATCAGCTTCGACCTCCTGTCCTTTCTTTTTCGCCATAGACATTGCCTCTTCTTCCTCGGGGTTAGGATAGACAACGGTAGGAAAATTTCCATCCGGTGTCGCCTGGGATTCTACGACGGTGATATTTTCAAATCCCCAGGCTTTTAGCATTTTCGGAACGAGCGTAATTCCGGTTCCATGTATAGGTGAAAATACAATCTTAAGATCTTTCTCTGCCTTTACGGCCTCAGGGTGTATACTTAGCCGTTTATTGGCCTGAATATATATATCGTCAAACTCTTCACCTATTAGGTGGATATTATCTTCTATCCGGTTAAATTTAATTGCTGAAACGGATTGAATAGCATTGACTTCCTCAATCACATTTTCATCATGAGGAGCGACTAGCTGGCCACCGTCATTCCAATAAGCTTTGTAGCCATTGTATTCTTTCGGGTTGTGCGAGGCTGTAAGCATTACTCCCCCCTGGCAGGCAAAATGACGTACTGCGAAAGAAAGCAACGGTGTAGGTCTCAGCGCTTCAAATAGATAAACAAGGATATCATTTGCGGAGAATATATCGGCCACCAAGTAGCCAAAGTCCTGAGACTGGTTACGGCTATCGTAGGAAACGGCTACTTTGATTTGCTGATTGGGAAACTGTTTCTTCAGGTAATTCGCCAGCCCCTGAGTTGCCTTACCTATAGTATACTTATTCATCCTGTTGGATCCTACGCCCATTATCCCTCGTAGTCCCCCTGTACCGAACTCTAATTCTTTATAAAAAGAATCAATCAGTTCGGTTTCTTCCTTATTATCAATTAGCTTCTGTATATGATTTACAGTTTCTTCATCATATTCTGAAGAAAGCCATTGATTTATACGATTTTGTATTGATTTTTCTAGCTGCATAATAGAAATATTGTCAGGTAAATATAAAAACCTTTTATAAGAAAGTTATTTTTTGATGTGTTTTTAAGCGTCACATCCGCCGTACGCTCTATCCAATACCGTTACATACCACTGCCCCTGAAATTTCTGGACATGGAAGATCAAAGGATTTTTGGTCGTAACAATAACACGAAAGCTCAGCTTTTCCCTGTTTGCAATTTGTTCCAGTGTTGCGGGGCTATACGTTGCTTCGTTGAATTCATTTTCGAATAAAGCGATCCGGGTCAATTGCGTGGGATGGCCTGTGGTGTCACAGATGAAGCCTTCTTTATTCCACTCTCCCGTTCCACAATCAAATACAGGTAAAGTGTCGAATGTCAATGCATAGGGATTATCCAATGTTGGGTAAGGGTAGTAATTTGGTACAGGATGGGCAAAATCCATACTGTCGACTGTTGTAAAGTTGTCTGAGACGCCAGGGCGATAGATGACCGTCAACCCTAGTTCAGGATGTAAAAGGTTGTTGATCTTAGCCTGATCGCGGCTGGCATAAGCTCGAACGAAACGTGTCAGGACTTCGGATATATCGCCTATCTCTTCTGCATTATCTATACTGCTTTGTGTAATGCTATCTTTTATCGTTTCATTTGTCTTTCTGGCGCCCTGATTGCAAGCCTGCAACATCATTAAAGATATAAAAAAGGCAACACATATATTTTTCATGTCATCTACTTTTGTCGGGTGAGATTTTCAATAATTGTTTTCATAATGGATCTTGTACCCGGTCTCCACCATTGTGCCAGAACCTGGCGAATGGCTTCATCATGATCTTGCATGAGGCCCGCCAGCAAATCCTTTCTAAAATTTTGTTTCGAGTTTTGCCAGGCATTCCTTTCAAACTGTGTCATGCTTCTGATTTTTCGCAATGCAGCCGTTTGAATACGATCGAGGCTAACGACCTCATCGACTAACCCTACTGCCAGTGCTTCCTGCGGTGTGAAAAGCTGGCCGTGTAGCAGACTACGATAAGCTTGCCCGTTACCCAACCAAAAAGCATAGAGGTTAAATATGCTTTGGGGTACCACGATGCCGATCGAAACTTCATTTAGCCCAATGATGTACTCGCCCTCTGTCATAACCCGGTAATCACAACATAATGCTAATACACAACCACCCGCGGGACTGTGTCCCGTGATTGCCGAAACTGCTGGCTTGGGAAAAGCTATAAACTTTTGCAGAAGCAATATAAACCTCTTCCAAAAAGAGATCATCTCTTCATTATTGTATTCATAAAGTGTTATAAGGTCCAGGCCAGAAGAGAAAAATCCTTCATTTCCCGATAAGATGAGTCCTTCAATAGCAGGATCCTGAGCAGCATGATCAATAGCTTCTATCAGCTCATTTACGACTGTAATATCTATGGCGTTAGACCTCCCCCGGTCTAATAGGATATGATATATATGGTCCTCTGTCTTTGTTTGTAAAAAAGCCATAACTTATTTAACTTCAAATATCGTCGATTTTCGACCTACTCTTCCATTCAGATCAACACCTTCTAATACCATGAGGTATTTGCCCGGCTCGTCAGCAGTGAAAAAGCTAAACCCTGCTTTTCCGGCCATATCAGAAACGATGCCCGGCTCCCAATGGATTGTTGTACGTAGATCTCTTGCGAGTTTCACGGAACTATCCACATCGTACTCCGGTTTGTAAAATGTACGTGTCGCGTACAGTCCCTGCGGCTGTATAGTTAGTATTCCCCGAGGCACATAGTTACTGCGGGCAGACATCCCTGTTTTTGAGGTTAATATCAGTAGCCCATTCCCTCCGTTCATACCGTATATTGCGGTATAATTCGAGTTACGCAGCACTTCGACACTTTCGATATCCATCACATTTAACATAGATATTTCTTCTGGTTCAATGAACATCCCGTCTAAGACGACCTGCATAGGCACATTACCCCGTGTATTATACGGCACACCGTTCATCCAGGTGACACCCATAAGCCGTCCCATCAGACACATTTCCAAGGAGGAACATGTCGAAAGATCATCCGAGGTAAGGACCTGGTCTGCATTCCCGGGGCCATTTAGGTTACTTGAATTATCAGGAACTTTTTTCCGGGCTGAAGCTCTGACGACAACCTCTTCAATCGCTATTGTTTTCTCCATTAGTCCGGTTTGCTCGAGCTGAGCAAAGAATTGCTTCGATTGTTTTATCTGATCTATGAAGAGCGTATTTACGTCGTTGATTTCCAATGGAGCATTACGATTGGTTGTTACGACCGGAGCTTCTCCCGATTCGACGGTGATGTCGATATTTTTTTTATCCTTTTGTGTACGTGCAGAAACTAAAAACTTAATGCTGTCCGGGAATAGCAGGTAGCCAAAATCAAAATAACCTTCCTCGTTGGATACGGTATCGATGAAGTCCATGAAATTTTTTGTCGAAATAAGTTGGACCGTAGCATTTGCTTCGGGTGCTTTACGGCCTAACTTCTTTGTATACCCCGCGATTTTAATTCCCTTTTCTGCTTCAAATTTAGGCTTGATATCCATGCCGATGCTACTCCAGTCGATATTGCGCCAGCCTTGTGTCAGCATGAGGTAGTCGAGGTCATAATTATTTACTTTTCCTTCCTGAAAGTAATATCCCGGATTCTCGATAAAACCATTGATATCAGAACTCAATAGCAGTGAGGTAAGGATATGGGGGGCATTCTTATAATCGTCCTTTATTTTATTGAGATTTATTATGCTTGCGGAGAGCGCTGCAACACGGATGCTATCCTGATCGGTGCCGGTTAAGATACCGACGTTAACGCTGTCCCTGGTGCCATAGCTCTGTTTGTCCAACGATGCCGTTAAAGGAAGTTGACTAGCTTCGGAATAGTTAAAGACCGCTCGTTCTACAACCGGCAAAAACTGGCTGTTCAATATGCTTATTGTAACGACACCTGTGGGTAGCAGGAACCTGTTGACTGAGAACACGAGCTCATTCTTATTTGCTTTTTGTTTGGAGACAAAATATACCTGTCCCAGATGGTGAGCAATAAAATAGACATCTTTATGGTCTACATGACTTTCTGAGACATTGACCTGGCTGATTATACGTTCGTTGTTCCTCGTATTCAAGATAATAGAATAACCTTCAGATACGATCTCAGGGATAGCAACATCTGTCGTGCTGCCATCTTCAAATATAGCCGTAGCCGATATTGCGGCATCCTGGCCTATAAAAACGTAAGAGGCCCCCATACCCAGGTTATTGGTTTCAATGATCGCCAACGTGTCGGTACCGGACTTTATGAATACCTTGGATTTCACAGCCAGGCCCTGTGGATTTATAGACTTAACAGCAATATTATTAAGATTGCCAGCTAAGATCTTTCCGCCTTCGGCAAACAGTTTTACACTGTTTTTTGAAGTTGGATTAATCGGCCTGATGACTTTATTGACAGCAATTTTTTCCAGATTGTCGAAACGCAGTTTGATTAACGCACCCACAAATTTTTTGTCGACTTCAATCTTTAGAACGCCCTGCTCATCGGTTGACGTCCGTTTTTTTCGTACGGTTTCTCCGTCTTTAATCAATTCATAATGAACAGACGTTTTGCTCAGCGGAGTACCGTTTAGGCTTTTTAGTGTGATGGTATAGATGTCTTCTTCGTCTGTTTGAGAAACGGATGTGGCCGTCAGCACATTATCTATCCGGCCGTTGCTGATCTGTATCGTTCGGTCAAAAAAGTACCGGTCGTCATAATTTCGCATCCAGTTTGTATAGGCTCTGATACGATAAGAACCTGCCGTGAGGGTATCGAGAAGAGGCAAGTCTCCTACTCCTATTCCATTTATAAGAGGTATTTTTATGGAGCTTACTATTCTTTCCGATGGGTCAATTAGCTCGACATAACCGATGTTGCTCAACTTGGAAAATAGATTTTGAATGCCTATAGTCGTATACGCTTTAAACCATATCGTTTCGCCGCTAGTGTAGGAATATTTGTCAAGGTGTAAATATATTTTTTCCTGGGGGTTGGCTGCATAGGTATAATCTACTTTATTTAATGTTGTTTGAATATCCTGAGCTGCAAGGCGATGAGTACAAAGGAATAAAATGAGTAGATAGAAAGCTCTTTTCATATATGTTTCTAGTGAAAAATGATATCACCACGGAAAGTTAAAAAATATTTATATAAATAATGGAGATATCTAATTTTTTATGTTTTCTAAGCATACATCAATATATTTGCGCTATGAATATTTTAATAGTTGGTTCAGGCGGGCGCGAATCTGCCTTCGCATACAAGATATCCCAAAGTCCAAGGCTGACAAAATTATATATAGCTCCCGGCAATGCCGGAACGGGGCAGTATGGAACAAATGTGGATCTTAAGGTTACAGATTTTGAAGGCATTGCAGCCTTTGCGTTGGCCCATGAGGTTACACTGATTTTGGTAGGGCCGGAAGAACCGCTTGTTAAAGGTATTCATGATTATTTCTTAGGCAGAGAAGATGTCCAGCATATTGCCATTATCGGCCCACAGCAGCTAGGCGCACAATTAGAAGGGTCGAAAGATTTTTCGAAGGAATTTATGTTTAGGCATGATATTCCTACTGCGGCGTATAAGTCTTTCGATAAGTCTAACCTGGAGGAAGGATTAGCTTACCTGGAAACACAAAACCTACCTATTGTATTAAAAGCTGATGGTCTTGCAGCAGGTAAGGGCGTGTTGATATGCGAGACACACGAAGAAGCTAAGGAAGAGCTAACAGCGATGATTGCGGAGGCAAAATTTGGAAAAGCCAGCAGCGTTGTCGTTATTGAAGAATTTCTCCGGGGGATAGAGCTGTCCGTTTTTGTCCTTACCGATGGAGATTCATATAAAATTCTTCCTTCGGCAAAAGATTATAAGCGTATAGGCGAAGGAGATACGGGGTTAAATACAGGAGGTATGGGCTCTATTTCTCCGGTGCCTTTTGCTGACGGGGCTTTCCTTACAAAGGTAGAGGAGCGGATTATTAAGCCTACTGTCCAAGGGCTGAAGAAAGATAATATTCCCTACAAGGGCTTTATCTTTATTGGGTTGATGAATGTGGAAGGAGAACCCTATGTTATCGAATATAATGTGCGTATGGGAGATCCGGAGACAGAATCTGTGATGCCGCGTATCGAGTCCGATTTAGTGGATCTTTTGGAAGGTGTGGCGGAAGGCGATTTGGCAAGCCGTTCTTATACGGTAAGTCCTAAAACTGCCGTGACGGTTATGCTGGTATCGGGTGGATATCCGGGAGACTATGAAAACGGTAAAGTTATCTCCAATATCGAGAACGTAAAGGAGTCTATTGTATTCCATGCGGGAACGAAGGAAATCAATGGGGAGGTCGTTACGGCAGGAGGGCGTGTCATCGCGGTGACAACGTTGCAGGATGATCTTTTTACGGCACTACAACAGGCAACAGCCGATGCCGGTCGTATCTTTTTCCAGGGGAAATATTTCCGCACAGATATAGGGTTCGATTTGATTTAAAAAATATTTTGGAAAATATAGCAAAGCTTTTATATTTGCAGCACCAAAATGAGAAGGCCCGTTCGTCTAGGGGTTAGGACGCAAGATTTTCATTCTTGAAACAGGGGTTCGATTCCCCTACGGGCTACTAAACAGGACAAATGAAATTTATT
>JBEBVG010000028.1:0-25495 GCA_040392845.1 Sphingobacterium sp.
CCTCTTTTAAGCATGTAGGCATTTTTCCGGAACAGGCTGTCAATTGGGATTATATTTCCGGATCAGTTAAATCTTTTAACACCCCAAACCCAAAAGTTCTTAATCTGTTTGCTTACACCGGAGGGGCTTCTTTGGTTGCTAAAGCTGCAGGAGCTGATACGACACACGTTGATTCGATTAAACAGGTGGTAACCTGGGCCAACGAAAACCAAGAGTTATCCGGCTTGGACAATATCCGGTGGGTGGTCGAAGATGCGTTAAAGTTTGTCAAACGTGAACTAAAGCGTGGTAATCTATACAACGGCATTATCCTTGATCCTCCGGCATATGGCCATGGTCCAAAAGGGGAGAAGTGGAAGCTCGAAGATCATATCATGGAAATGATGCAAGATGTTGTTCAGCTGCTCGATCCGAAAGAACATTTTTTAATATTGAATACGTATTCACTGGGATTTTCTTCAGTGATTGTCGAAAACCTCATAAAAACAGCTTTTCCACAGGTCGAAAATCTCGAAATAGGCGAACTATACTTACAAGCTACGGCAGGCCCTAAACTTCCGTTAGGAGTATTCGGGAAGTTTAGGAAAATTGCAACAGGTTTGTAGGTATATGTTTGAGCTGCTGTGCTGCAGTTTTTAGATAGCCCGTAAATTTATCCCACTCTTTTTGGCACATGGTGGCATGAAGGTCTTTTAGATTGGCATAATACGTGATAGCCTGGCTCAGCTGGTTTTTAAAATTGTTGATATACTTTTCTTTTTTATCATCCAGCGCTTCCATATTCATTTCTACGTACTTACGCAAATATTCCATATATAAGGAGAGCTCGTTGATAAATAGATGTGGGCGGTCGACCTGCTCCAAAAGATCCTGGCGCCCATAGATATGATCTACCATTTCTTTTAATGAATATTCGCGACTGAAATATGCAGTATTTGGACCCGGGCATATCGATACAGCAGGATTTTCTTTTGCTTTTAAAACATCATATTTCAGATAGGCCGATGTTGCCAGACCTTCACAAAGACAAGTCTTCTCTACGATATTATCAAATCGCCTTTGAAACTCACCGCTTGGAAGTTCCATGGCCTCTAGTTCTTTTATTTTCTTATGTTGGTATTCCCGTGAAGCTGTGCAGATAGGTTCCGTCGTAAACTCTGTATTGGAGATGAGGTACTTTTTTGTACAAGGCGCACCGGGTCTGCCTTGCTGGATGCGGTCGAGCCTGTTTTTCTCGGCACTGCTATGCCGGAAATTGTTGAAGGGCACGCCAAGGGGTGAAGCACCACTGATGTAAAAATCCTCTTTATTCGCCGTCGATAGAGCTTGTAATGTGTTTTGCTCTACAGTTGTAGCTTCGGGGACCAAAAGGAAAGGGGAGCCCCAGCCCGTACCGTCCAGCTGATAGTGCTGCAGTAGAAACTCCTGTTCTTGTGCCGTGCCTATGCCTCCCTGTGCCTTTATCTTTATTGCGGGAGCATCACGTAGAATGATGCCTTTGTCTCGCAACGCCTGCTGATAGATAGGGAAAAGTTCTTCTGTGAGAAGTTTTTTCTTTTGCTTGAACTCTTCGAGAATCGGACCCAGGAGATATCCTTCGGTTGCGAAGGCGTGACCACCACAATTTAGCCCCGACTCGATCCGAAATTCGGAGACCCACACACCCTTTTT
Organism: Sphingobacterium sp.; assembly: GCA_040392845.1. Taxonomy (GTDB): domain Bacteria; phylum Bacteroidota; class Bacteroidia; order Sphingobacteriales; family Sphingobacteriaceae; genus Sphingobacterium. Next base: position 1,672 of record JBEBVG010000028.1, read on the forward strand.
TGCTAAAATCTTGGCTTGTATAAATGCTGAACGAAAATCACTGACTTTTAGGATTATCTTCTTTACAAATTCTCCCTTTAAGTTGGGTAGGAATTGCTCAAATTCGGCCATATAAGAAAATAGCTTAGGATTGAGACCAGCGGAGATGATTAAGGAAGAACGAAGACGACTATTTGCAAATCCCCTGAGCGCTGCGGATGCATCGGTATACGTAGCAGGAAGAGCATTCCCGTGTACATCCTTATTGACTTTATCTACCTTGGACATGATATTGACGTCTATTTCCCCCGCTTCTATAGCATTTTTTAACTCGATCTCGAGCTTTTGCTGCGTAAAGACATCGGCCTCCTTTTTATATTGTTCAAAAAGAGCTTTTTTGGATGATAAAGCGGGCAGAAGCTCAAAATAGGTATGGAGATCCTTATCTTTCGTGAAACTTCCGGATCTTAGTTTGTTGATTTGCTGCTGAACAAGGTCGTGGACTAGATTGAGGTAAGCGGTAATACGTTTGGCCCGGCTATCCTCCTCTTTAGCATGAATAAGATTGTATGCAATATTGTTTATTTTACAATAGTATGCTCTCATACGTTCGAGCAACTCGTCATCAACAATCGAAATTACCGAGGAAATGCCAAATTGAGCTACTTTAATGGGAGTATCTATAGAAAATGCTAACCCCAATACGGGGATATGAAAACTGTGTGCCATGGATAAATATTTGGCACACAAGATGAGGATTATTCAGGGATTAAAAAGTAATTCGTCCCCTAACCAAAATATGATAAAAATTACTATTTCGAGCCTGTTTAAAATTTTAACGAAATTTTTATTATAACCATTTGAAATTTATCTTTGGTATATTTTGATGCTCTTTTGAACCTATTTTTCACTTCCCGCTCTTGATTTAGCCCGCTAAATCTGCAAACACGAAGTAAAAAATCCATCTCAAAATAGCGATAAAAATATCTACCAATAAAATTTAAACAGGCTCTTAGGATTTGAACACAATAGTCTTATTACCATTGATCATAACGCGGTCTTCTACCAAAAGCTGTATAGCCCGGCTTAATACGGCTTTTTCTATTTCTTTTCCCATAGTTTTCATCCGTCCCAAATCGTAGCTGTGATCTATCTTTTTAATATCTTGTGTAATGATAGGGCCTTCATCGAGTTTTTCCGTAACAAAATGTGCGGTAGCACCTATGATTTTAACACCTCGTTCGTGTGCCTGCCTATAGGGATTAGCACCGATGAAAGCCGGCAAAAAGGAATGATGAATATTGATCAGCTTATTGTCAAACTTGCTAACGAAACCGGGGGAAAGAATGCGCATGAATTTTGCAAGAATGATATAATCCACATCATACTTCTGGATTTGTCTGGCCAGCTCTTCTTCAAATTCTTCTTTGGTTTTGTTTTCGTGTGAAACGAAATGGAAAGGGATATCAAACTTCTTTACAAAATGTGCCAGATCATCGTAGTTGCCTATCACGGTCAGGACATCGGCATGTAAGGTGTCGAAATAATGTCGTATCAGGATGTCCGCCAGACAATGGTGCTCTTTAGTCACCAGAATGGCTATTTTCTTCTTTTGCGACGGGTTGATAGCTATTTCAGCATTTGAAGGTAGTTTTTCCTGGAGATCCTTGGCGAAGCCAGAAGGATCCTGCGGCTCGCCGGAGCAGACGACACGTACGAAAAAACGTTGATGCTCTTCATCGACGTATTCACGCATCGTAATAATATTCAGTTCGTGTTTGGCAACGATATGGGAAATCGTGGATACCAAGCCTACGGCATCCTTACATTTTATAAGAATTAGGGTTTTTTTCATCCTGCTTTTTGAGTGAGCTCTTCTTCGATATCTATCTCTACTCTTAAATTATTGACAATATGTTTCTGACGATCGGGAGTATTTTTGCCCATATAATATTCTAAAAGTTGTGGCAACCTGTTTTCTTTCGAAAGGATGACAGGTTCCAGGCGCATATCTTCTCCGATAAATAGTCCGAACTCGGACGGTGATATTTCCCCCAAACCTTTAAAACGTGTGATTTCGGGCTTACCTCCAAGTTTGGCGATAGCACGCTGTCGCTCTTCGTCCGAATAACAGTAAATGGTTTCTTTTTTATTCCGGACTCTGAAAAGGGGAGTTTGTAAAATGGAAACATGACCGGTTTTAACCAGGTCGGGGAAAAATTGTAGAAAGAAAGTCATCATCAATAGGCGTATATGCATCCCATCTACATCGGCATCGGTAGCAATAACGATATTGTTATAACGCAGTCCTTCCAGGCCATCTTCAATATTTAGAGCATGTTGCAGCAGATTGAATTCTTCATTTTCATAGACAATCTTTTTCGTCAGGCCAAAACAGTTGAGCGGCTTTCCTTTGAGACTGAAGACCGCTTGCGTGAATACATCTCTCGATTTGGTAATAGATCCGCTTGCTGAATCACCTTCGGTAATAAATAGTGTGGTCTCCTGGTTACGTTCGTGTTTGTCACCAAAGTGGACTTTACAATCACGTAATTTCCGATTATGCAGGGAGGCTTTTTTTGCCCGCTCATTGGCCAGCTTTTTAATTCCTGCGATATCTTTCCGCTCCCGCTCAGACTGCATGATCCGCTTGAGAAGTGCCTCTGCCGTAGCAGAATCCCTATGCAAATAATCATCTAATGCTTTTTTTATGAAATCATTGATGAATGTACGTACAGTGGGGCCGTCAGGTCCTATACTTTGTGATCCTAGTTTTGTCTTAGTTTGTGATTCGAAGACCGGCTCTTGCACTTTTATAGCGATGGCACCGATAATAGAAGCACGGATATCAGAGGCATCAAACTCTTTCTTATAGAATTCACGGACAGTTTTTACGATGGCTTCCCGAAAGGCAGCTTGGTGTGTACCTCCCTGTGTGGTATGTTGCCCATTCACGAAAGAATAATATTCCTCACCATATTGCTGTCCATGAGTCAGCGCTACTTCAATATCATCACCCTTAAGATGGATGATTGGATAGCGCATCGATTCGGTTTCAACATTGCGTTCCAACAGGTCCTTGAGTCCATGCTCGGAAACGAATCGTTGTCCGTTGAAATTAATAGTCAGCCCGGAGTTTAGGAAGACATAATTCCATATCATGTTCTCGACGAACTCCACACGATACTTGTAGTGTTTAAAGATGCTGTCGTCCGGGTAAAACGTAACAGCGGTACCATTACGTTGCGTGGTTTCTTTTTGTTCATCGGCCACCAGTTCTCCCTGGCTGAAGCTGGCAATACGTGTTACGCCCTGGCGATAGGATTGTACTGTAAAGCTGGTAGACAGCGCATTGACAGCTTTGGTACCGACGCCGTTCAGCCCCACCGACTTTTGGAAAGCTTTACTATCGTACTTGCCCCCGGTGTTGATCTTCGAAACCACATCTACAACCGAGCCGATAGGTATACCTCGCCCGTAGTCACGTACAGATACTTTATTCTCATTGACAGTAATGTCGATAATCTTTCCGGCGCCCATCACAAATTCGTCGATGGAGTTGTCTACGACTTCTTTCAGTAATACATAAATGCCATCGTCGTAAGCGGAACCATCACCCAATTTACCGATATACATCCCCGGACGCAGCCGGATATGCTCTTTCCAATCGAGTGAACGTATACTATCTTCGTTATATGTAGTCATGAATTGTTGCTTAAAACAACAAAGTTAAAAATAAAACCTGAATTTGCTTTTAGATACTTCTTCCAAAATCATCCTGAACTCTGACGATATCTTCTTCGTCCGAGGGATTGGCATGATCGGTATGTTGCCAGATTTCAGCTACGACGCCATATTCCCCTAATCCTACAAGGCGATGACGCTCTCCTTGTGCCAGTCGGATAGTATCGCCGTTTTTGAGGATTTTCAACTCATGCTCTTCATCGTTAGGGCTGGTCACGACGCCTACTTCACCACGGATGACACGCCATATCTCAGCACGACGGTGGTGGTATTGCCATGACAGGCGCTTGCTGGGGGCTACTACGAGGATTTTTGGACTTAACTTGCCGGATATTTTAAGATCCTGTACATCCAGGCCTTCAAAAAACTGATTGGCAAAGTTCTGTGCCTGCTCTTCACTTATTACAAAGAAGCCGCCCCACGGTCTTCCCTGATCGATATCTTCAATAGTGAATCCTAAGTCTGTTAACTCTTTTTCGATTTGATTGAATAATTCGTTTTTGTTTATGTAAGTCATAAATTGTTTTGTTTTGTCTTTGTTAAATTAAGGTTTAAACTTGAAAGTAGCTAAAGATAATTATTTTTTTCTTTTTTTGTCCTTTCCAGGACGGGCATTTTTGTACTTTTTGACCGCAAAAAGTACCCAAAACTCGCTGCTTAAAAATTTTGGCTGTACGAATAGTGCCTCTTACTGCTATTGCCAAAATTTTTGAGGCAGCATCTTATTTAGTTGTACGGATTATGCTTTTTTCTTATCGCTATATTTTTTCAAAGTATAAAGAACTGCTAACAGCGACCGTATTCTATTGATCGCAAAGAGAAAACGGCATAGGATGCTGTAGCGTAAAAAAATAGAAGAAGTCCGATGAGAATGGATTTAAGAAGTGCAGCGAAGCGGAACGGCTCAAATACATTCCGGACTTTGAACTATTTTTAGCGTAACAGTATCCAAGCCTTGACTTTTTTTGCTTCGTTTTTTTGGTCAAGCAAAAAAATGAAGTCCCCGTCCTGGAAAGGACAAAAAAACAATATTAAAATTCCTGTTCAAAAACCATTACTTTTGTCCAAGATATGGATTCTTTAAAAATTGACCAGAACAATACCGTATTTAAGCAAGCTGCTGCATTTGTCAACCAGACCAACCAGAATTTATTTCTGACGGGGAAGGCAGGTACAGGTAAGACTACTTTTTTGAAGTATATCCGGAACAATTGTTATAAGAAAATGGCAGTTACCGCTCCGACAGGTGTTGCGGCAATGAATGCGGGAGGTACTACTCTTCATGCACTTTTTTGGCTCCCTTTCGGTACATTTATCGAAGACTATCCATTGCGTTGGGATGAAACAGATACCCATATCTATAATAAAAGCAGATTATTTAGTACGATCAAGCTGACCAAGCAACGACGGGCGATTTTGCAGGAACTCGAGTTGTTGGTCATCGATGAGGTATCTATGGTACGTGCCGATACTTTGGATGCTATTGACGTCATCCTTAAATCTGTTCGTCGGGATATGCGGCCATTTGGTGGATTGCAAGTGCTGTTTATTGGCGATTTATATCAGTTGCCTCCGGTCGTACGGGATCAGGAGTGGCAGGTGCTCCGACAGCATTATTCCAGTCCTTTTTTCTTCGATGCCAAGGTGCTGCGGGAAAATGCGCTTGTCAAACTGGAGCTGCAACGTATCTACAGGCAACAAGATGAGAAATTCATCGCCTTATTGAATAAGATACGCAATAATCAATGTGCAACAGCCGATCTGGAGGTTCTTGATACTTATTATAACCCTGATTTCACACCTACAAGCGAAGATCAATATATCGTACTTACCTCGCACAATCGCCTGGCCGACCAGATCAATCAGGAAGAGTTGCACCGGCTTTCGGGAAAATTACACAACGTCAGAGCTGTTGTAAAGGACGACTTTCAGATCAGCGCTTTTCCAACTGAGGAGATACTGACGATTAAGGAAGGAGCGCAGGTGATGTTTATCAAAAATGACTCGGGAGAAGATAGAAAATATTTCAATGGAAAGATAGGTGTCGTAAAAGAGTTTGACCCGGGCAAAAACCAGATTATTGTTGGATTTAAAGATGGTACAGAAGATGTCGTCGTGCGCCGCGAGACTTGGGAGAATATCAAATATAAATATAATAAGGGAGACGATAAGATTGAAGAAGAAGTTCTCGGAACTTTTTCACAGTTTCCGTTAAGGCTGGCGTGGGCTATTACAATACACAAGAGTCAAGGACTTACGTTTGATAAAGCGATCATTGATGCCGGAACCTCCTTTGCTGCGGGTCAGGTCTATGTCGCATTGAGCCGGCTGACCGGATTGACCGGGCTCGTGCTAAAATCGAAAATACCTTCGTACGCTATTAGAACAGATTTGCAGGTGGTATCTTTCATGGCTGGATTGATGGGAGAGGAAAAGGTAGGAGAGGTGTTGAAACAATGTCAACGCGGGTATCTGGGGCAAATACTCCTGCAAAGCTTTCGATGGACAGAGGTGAGCGATGCGGTTCAGGATATGCTGTCGAGCCTAGCTGAACGAAATATTGATAATAAGGAAGGTGCAGAACTGTTTTTTAATCAGCTGTTTACTCAAATCAAACAGCAGGAAACCGTAGCTCACAAATTTGTCAGTCAGTTGTATCAAATGTTGGCCGATACACATGCAGTTGACTATGAAAAGATCTGCACCCGTACACAATCGGCCGTACAATGGTTTTTGCCGAAAATGGAGATAGAGCTCATAGATTCGACCACTCTTCATATCGAAGAGTGGAAGGTGCGAAAGCGAACCAAAAAATATATCCAGGAAGTAAAAGCTCTTTTGTTGGATTTTAAACGGAAGTATGAAACGCTGAAACATTGTCTGACGATCGCTCAGGCGTTGACGAAAGAGGATGGTTTAGATGAGGTGGTTTTGCATATGGAGAAAATCAAAGATGAAGGGGTGGAAGATGTACCTCAGGAAAAAGAGGGGAAAGAGGATACCAAACAGATTTCTTTAGGCATGTATCTCGACGGGATGGAGATTGCAGAAATAGCACGAAAACGAGGGATGGTAGAGGGTACAATATACGGACATCTCATCCATTTTGTCGGTGCCGATATTCCTGCAGAGGAACTCATACAGCCCGAGAAATTGGAACATCTTCTTACTGTACTAAAGGACAACGAAGGTAAATCATCGTCGGAAATTAAGATGCTTTTAGGAGAGGGATATTCCTACCCCGAAATTAAATTAGGTCAAAAGGTATTGGAGTTAGACGCGTCGTCGTGAAAGAAGATAAGTCCCGGAGAAAATTGAATAAATGGCTGGTATTTACATCCATGCCTTTCCAGATAGGAGCGACGATCTATCTGTTTTATTGGATAGGAACCTTACTGGATGAAAAGTACCATGTTGAGGGTGGTTGGTGGAGTAAGGGATTGGCTATGCTTGGTGTCGTAGTCTCCCTCTATCAGTTTATAAAACAAGCAAATCGAATGAATAAAGATGAATAACTATTTAAAATTTATTTTACTATTACTTCTCGTGTCGGGGATATCCTTCGGTGTGCATTCTTTTGCGATTACAGGGATGGATAAAAACTCCTTTTGGGAAGAGACAAGCTACAGCTTGGAGGGGATGTATACCTTTGGGTTTGTGGCGTCGCTATGTGTCGTCGTATTCATCTTATTGGCGCAATGGGCCATGCCAAAAAAAGTTGGGTTGGTGTTTCTCGGACTGATGACGATCAAGGCCATAGCGAGCTATATTTATATCCATAATGGATTGGATGTATTCGAACATGATTTTATCGAATACAATTTTTTGGTCGTGTTTTTTGTCTTCTTATTTTTTGATGTTTTTGTGGCATTTCGCATTATTAATGAGCCCGAAAGAGCTGATTAAGTGCATTTAAAAAAAAGTTTCCGTAAAAGGTGTTTTATGCCAAATAAAATTGTATTTTTGCCAAAATTTTTAACTTCGTCAATACTATAAAAATGGTGAGTTTTAAGAAAGCTCTTTTATTATTTGCAGTAGTCCTTTTTGCTGTTCGCCCTCTCCACCTGCAAGCAGAGGAAGTTCATGCACAGCAAACTCCATCTTCCGCAGAGGAAATCAATGAATATGTGCATCATCACTTGCAAGATGATCATTACTTTTCTTTGTTTACCGATAAGAAAGCTGGTAAGCATTACGGTTTTCCGTTGCCGGTTATATTGATTGATGGCGGCCTTAAGATTTTTTCATCGGCGGAGTTCCATCATGGCGAACAGGTTGTGGAAAAAGGAGGGCAATACTATACCTTGTACCACGGTAAGATCTATAAGACCGATGCTGCAGGTACCATTCATTATGATGAAGAACATCATCCTACGAATGCAAAGCCTTGGGATTTTTCAATAACCAAGAATGTCGCTGGTCTATTGCTGGCAACCTTGCTCTTATTCTTAGGTTTCTTAAGTTTAGCTAAAACCTACAAAAATGGCGCGAATACTGTTCCTAAGGGTGTGGGCAGATTCCTGGAACCTTTGGTTATTTATGTGCGTGACGAGATGGCAAAGCCAAACATCGGGCATCGGTATAAGGAGTTCATGCCTTATTTGCTATCCGTGTTTTTTCTGATCTTCTTGTTGAATTTAATGGGTCTTACCCCGTTAGGGTTTAACGTAACTGGAAATATCACCGTAACTTTATGTCTGGCGCTGTTTACGTTTGTTATTACCACATTCAAAGGGAATAAGGATTATTGGAAGCATATTTTCTGGATGCCGGGTGTTCCCGTCCCATTTAAGTTCATATTGGCTCCTATTGAGGTGTTGGGTATGCTTACAAAGCCCTTTTCGTTGATGTTGCGTTTATTTGCAAATATGACGGCAGGTCACTCGGTAGTTATGGGATTGATTGCTATTGTTTATTTATTTCAGCACCAACTGACTGTTCCCGGTAGTATCGGGGTGTCTATGGTGTTGACATTGGTGTTGATGCTGTTGGAGCTGTTGGTAGCTTTTCTACAAGCTTTTATTTTCACGATGTTGTCGTCTTTATTTATCGGTATGGCCGTAGAGGAGCACACACATCATTAAAAACTGAATTTTGTTAAATTTTATAAATTAATTACTATGTACAACTTAATTGGAGCAGGTTTAATCGTAATCGGAGCAGGTCTTGGTCTAGGTAAAATCGGTGGTTCAGCAATGGAAGCTATCGCTCGCCAGCCAGAAGCTACTTCTAAAATTCAAACCGCAATGATCATCATTGGCGCTTTATTGGAAGGTTTGGCATTCGGTGCCCTAATCTTAGGTAAATAAGCCACGCAGCGTACAGGCACAATTTGCAACGGTTGGTTGCAGATTGTGCTTTATTTAACAAAGAAGAATTTAAAACTTAATCTATACATACATAAATAATGGAAGCATTAATTCATCAGTTTTCGTTTGGTTTGTTCTTTTGGCAGCTTATTATCCTTTTGATCGTCATCTTCATATTGGGTAAATTCGCCTGGAAGCCTATTATCAATGCCTTGGAAGAACGTGAGAATGGAATTACCGACGCATTGGCCTCAGCAGAGAAAGCCAAATTGGAAATGGCCCGCCTTACCAACGAGAATGATCAATTGCTTAAGGAAGCACGTGAAGAGCGTGATAATATTCTGAAAGAAGCGAAAGTATTGAAAGATAAAATCGTCGCAGAAGCAAAGGAAGTAGCTCAGGTAGAAGGTGCGAAGCTGGTCGAGCAGGCAAAGCGTGAAATCGAGGATCAAAAGATCAAAGCGATGGCCGAGGTGAAAAACCAGGTTTCGTCATTAGCACTGGATATTGCTCGTAAAGTATTAACAAAAGAATTTGAAGATCAAAATAAACAAGAAGCATTGGTGTCTGACTTGTTGAAAGATGTCAAATTGAATTAATTCAAATTATTTACAAAATGTCCGTATTCAAAGTAGCTTCCAGATATGCAAAGTCATTAATAGACTTAGCAAAAGAACAAGGTCATTTAGAGGAGGTCAAGAAAGAGATCGAGCAAGTTGCGGCTGTTCTGAAGTCAAGTACCGAATTACAGGCCGTGCTCAGTAATCCCATCGTTAACATTGAGAAGAAGACTAGTATTCTGTCGGCTTTATTCAAAGGTAATGTAAGACCAGAAATCTTAAGCTTCTTCCATATTATGGTTAGAAAAGGCCGTAGCGCATTGATTTATCCTACTACGTTGGAATTTATCCGAGAATATAACGAAGTAAAAGGTATTGTCAAAGCGGAAGTTACTTCTGCCGCGCCGATGTCATCAGCCAATATAGAGGCTCTTCAGGCTACTATTGCAGAACAGATTAAGGCGGAGGTTATCCTTACGAATAAAGTAGATGCGTCACTGATCGGCGGCTTTGTCGTGACGGTAGGAGATAGACAGGTAGATGCCAGCGTCGCCGGAAAGTTAAACAAACTAGAAAGATATTTTAGCAGTCAAGGCGCGTAAATAATTATGAATTACGAATGATTAGGTCGTAATTTGATATAAAGTAAAATAGAATTAAAACCCCTTATACGAAGTAAAATGATAGAGGTAAGACCAGATGAAGTTTCGGCAATTCTAAGAGAGCAGTTGTCGGGCTTTAAGTCAGAGGCCGATTTACAGGAAGTAGGTACCGTGTTACAGATAGGTGATGGTATCGCTCGCGTTTACGGCTTAACAAAAGTTCAATCCGGAGAGCTAGTTGAGTTTGCAAACGGATTACAAGGTATTGTATTAAACCTGGAAGAAGACAATGTTGGTGTCGTTCTTTTAGGACCTTCTGATGAAATCAAAGAAGGAGATACCATCAAACGTACTAATCGTATCGCATCTATTAAGGTAGGAGAAGGTATGTTGGGGCGTGTCGTCAATACGTTAGGACAGCCTATAGACGGAAAAGGTCCTATAGCAGGGGAGACGTATGAGATGCCTATCGAGCGCAAAGCTCCGGGAGTAATCTATCGTCAGCCTGTAACAGAGCCTTTGCAAACAGGTATCAAAGCTATCGATGCCATGATACCTATTGGTCGTGGTCAACGTGAGTTGGTTATCGGTGACCGTCAGACGGGTAAGACAGCGGTTTGTATCGATACGATTATCAATCAAAAAGAATTTTATGATGCGGGGCAACCTGTATTTTGTATATATGTCGCTGTAGGACAAAAGAACTCTACGGTGGCGAATATCGTAAAGACATTAGAGGAAAAAGGCGCGATGGCATATACCGTAGTGGTGGCGGCGTCGGCTGCAGAACCTGCTCCTCTTCAGTTCTATGCACCAATGGCTGGTGCTGCTATCGGGGAATTTTTCCGTGATACTGGTCGTCCGGCATTGATCGTTTACGATGACTTGTCGAAGCAGGCAGTAGCCTACCGTGAGGTTTCTCTATTATTGAGACGTCCTCCAGGACGTGAGGCTTATCCGGGGGATGTTTTTTATCTACACTCTCGTTTGTTAGAACGTGCGGCGAAAATCAACTCTTCAGATAGCATTGCCCAAAATATGAATGACCTACCTGAATCCATCAAACATCTGGTAAAAGGTGGAGGATCGTTGACCGCTCTTCCGATCATCGAAACACAAGCAGGTGACGTATCGGCATATATTCCTACCAACGTTATTTCTATTACCGACGGTCAGATTTTCTTAGAGTCTAACTTGTTTAATGCGGGTATCCGTCCGGCGATCAACGTGGGTATCTCGGTATCGCGTGTCGGGGGTAATGCACAGATCAAGTCGATGAAGAAAGTTGCAGGTACATTGAAACTTGACCAGGCTCAGTTCCGTGAATTGGAAGCTTTTTCAAAATTTGGTTCCGATCTGGATGCAGCTACAAAGGCGGTGTTGGATAAGGGTGTACGTAATGTGGAGATCTTGAAACAAGGTCAGTTTGCCCCGGTGTCAGTAGAAAAGCAAGTTGCAATCATTTATGCCGGAACAAAAGGGTTGTTGCGTAACGTTCCTGTGAATAAGGTAAAACAATTTGAAGAAGAATACCTGACACAGTTAGAGCAGCGTCATCCTGAAGTATTATCCGCTTTGAAAGCAGGTAAATTCTCTGATGAGTTGACAGATGTGTTGGAAACAGTAGCTAAGGAATTGGCTGCGAAATATTAATTGGATATGAGATAATAGATATGAGATATTAGACCTTGTCTGTATCTCAAGTCTCAAATCTCCAGTCTCAAGTCTCAAAATGGCAAATTTAAAAGAAGTAAGAAATCGTATAACATCGGTTACGTCGACCCAACAGATTACCAAAGCAATGAAGATGGTGTCTGCGGCGAAATTGAAACGAGCAACAAATGCTATCGTTCAGCTACGTCCTTATGCGAACAAGCTTAGAGAGATTCTTGCTCAGGTATCTGCCTCGGTAGAGGGTAATGATTCGCCTTTTACACAAGATAGAGTGCCTAATAAAGTGCTTATCGTCGTTGTTACGTCGAATAGGGGTCTGGCAGGTGCATTTAATGCGAATGCAATAAAAGCGACAAACAATCTGATCGCAACGAAATATGCGGATCAGTTTGCTCAAGGTAATGTCAGTATTATCGGTATCGGTAAGCGTGGCCAGGATTTTTTCGCAAAGCGTAACTTCAATGTCATCGGTGATAATAATGAATTATTCAATGACCTGAACTTTGAGAATGTATCGAAGATCACTGAATATATCATGACGGAATTTAAAGCGGGGCGTGTGGATCGTGTTGAGGTCGTTTATAACCAGTTCCGTAACGCCGCGGTACAAGTCCTGACTTCGGAGCAGTTGCTTCCTTTGCTACCAGAGGATAAAGATGAAGCAGCTGTTGAACTGGATTATATCATTGAGCCTTCCAAAGAAAAGATCATTGAGGAACTTATCCCGAAAGCGATAAAAATCCAATTGTATAAGGCCGTCTTGGATTCAAATGCTTCGGAACACGGTGCTCGTATGACAGCGATGGACAAAGCGACGGAAAATGCCGGAGATTTGTTGAAGGCGTTAAAGTTGTCATACAATCAGGCTCGTCAGGCTGCTATTACTACCGAGCTTACAGAAATTGTATCAGGAGCAGCAGCGCTTTCGAATGGGTAACGTAACGTTCGGGCTAGAATTAATATTTTAGAGCTATTAAAAAACCGTCTCAAAATCATGAGACGGTTTTTTATTTATTTGTTGCTAAAGTAAAATATGGTATTTTTGTTTCCCTAAACAAGTTAATTTCGAATGAAGATCTGGCAAAAAAATATTGATGTAAATTCATTTGTGGAGACTTTTACGGTCGGTCATGACCGTGAAATGGATATGCAACTGGCCGCAGCCGATGTATTGGGTTCACTGGCGCACACGCGTATGTTGAATTGTATAGGCCTGATGACAGACGAAGATCTGACAGCAGTACAGGGCGAACTCAAACGTATATATCAGGAGATACTCGAAGGCAAGTTTCGTATCGAAGATAGTGTAGAAGATGTACACTCCCAAGTGGAGATGATGCTGACACAACGTGTTGGTGAAGCCGGGAAAAAAATTCATTCGGGAAGATCCCGTAACGATCAGGTGCTGGTCGATTTGAAACTCTATTTCAGGTCGGAAATACAACATATCTTTAAGGATACTGAAGTACTGTTCCAGCAACTGATAAAACTGAGCGAGCAGTATAAAAACGTCTTGATGCCGGGTTATACCCATTTGCAGATTGCTATGCCTTCGTCCTTCGGCCTGTGGTTTGGCGCATACGCCGAGAGTTTGGTAGATGACCTGGAACTGTTGAAAGCCGCATGGCATATCTGTAATAAAAATCCCCTTGGCTCGGCTGCGGGATACGGTTCATCCTTTCCATTGAACCGCAAGATGACGACCGAGTTACTGGGATTTGAAGATATGAATTATAATGTGGTCTATGCACAGATGGGACGTGGTAAGACGGAACGTATATTGGCACAGGCCATGAGTTCTATCGCTGCTACATTAGCGAAATTTGCCATGGACGTCACCTTATTTATCAATCAGAACTTTGGCTTTATTTCTTTCCCTGACCATCTGACGACGGGATCCAGCATTATGCCCCATAAAAAGAATCCGGATGTGTTCGAATTGATACGTTCACGTTGTAACAAGATACAGGCGTTGCCAAATGAGATTGCCTTGATGACGACTAATTTGCCTATTGGCTATCATCGCGATCTGCAACTATTGAAAGAGAATCTATTCCCGGCATTCCAGTCGTTAAGCGATTGTCTGAAGATCGCTGCTTTCATGTTGGAGCATATTACTGTTAAGGAGAATATCTTAGACGATCCGAAGTACGATTACCTGTTTAGTGTTGAGGTTGTAAATAATGCAGTTTTACAGGGTATTCCTTTTCGTGAAGCCTACAAACAGATCGGTATGGATATCGAGAATGGCACGTTTCAACCATCTAAAGAAGTCCATCATACCCACGAGGGAAGTATCGGAAATCTATGCAACGATCAAATCCAACGAATGTTTGCTACTGTCAAATCAGGCTTTCGATTCGAACAGGTTGAGCACGCCCTAAAAGATATATTGAAATAGAGACAAATCTATTTCTGAATAGCGAACTTATAAATCGTTTGGCTTTCAAAGATTTCTCCTGGATGCAATGTTACAGACGGAAAATGAGACTGGTTTGGACTGTCGGGGTAATGTTGCGTTTCGAAACAAAAACCGCCACGCTTAAGATAGCGTCGTCCTGTCTTACCTTGGTCGTCTGTTAAAAAATTGCCCGTATAAAGATGAACACCGGGCTCAGATGTAAATACATCGAGCTTTATTCCACTTTGCTCACTGTAAGCGGATGCTGCGGGCAGACTTATAGGTTGTGTATTAACAAACGTATGATCGAATCCCTTAGTGTACTTCAGATGGTCATCCTCATTGACTATTCCTTCTGCAATTTTCTTGGGTAGGGTGAAATCTAATGCGGTCCCTTGCACGGGTAAAATGTCACCTACAGGAATTTGTTTTTCGTTGACGGGTAGGAACTCTACTGCCGGGATGTGCAGAATATGGTTGAGAACGTCACCGTTTCCTTCCCCATTGAGGTTAAAATAAGCGTGGTTTGTTAGGTTGATGATTGTCGTTTTATTCGTCTCCGCCCTAAACTGTATCACAATTTCATTGTCATTCGTCAGCTCGTATGATATATTCGTTTTCAGTTCGCCAGGAAATCCTTCTTCACCATCTGACGAGACGTAGTAGAAATCCACTTTCTTATTAAAGCTTACTCGTCTATCCCATACGCGGCTATGAAACCCACCCGATCCTCCATGTAGACTGTTATCGCCGTTATTTTGCTCCAGGATATATTGTTGTCCATCGAGTGTGAACCGACCGTTGGCAATGCGGTTACAGAAGCGCCCCACGCTGGTGCCGTGGTATTTTTCCTGTGCATTTAAATAGCCTTGTATACTGTCAAAGCCTAAGATGACGTCGATAAGATTTCCTTGTTTGTCTGGAACCAATGCACTCACTAACCTTGCTCCATAATCGGTTAACGCAATCTGCATCCCTCTTCGGTTGGTAAGCGTCATTAAATGTGTGTTTTTATCATCGATGGTGTGTTCGAAATTTTTAGGATCAGGTAGTCTGTAGTTTGTCATTTCATTACGGATATACCTTATAAATATAGGAAATATTTGTGAGTACTCTATGTAAATACTATTTTTATTCGATTTGAGCTATTACGATAAATGAGTATACACTATCTAAAATCCATTCTTGTAGGGTGTTTCTTCAGCTTGGTTTCGTTATCCTTGTCAGCACAGTCATGGTCATTAAGCGGCATGGTAGAAGGGATACCGGATGGCACTTGGATCTTTCTTCGGAAGAATTCGCCACAGGTGGTTCTGGATTCGACGCAAGTCAAAGAAGGCAGTTTTACCTTGAAGGGTAGGCTGACCGAACAAGTGGAGAATGTACTTTTATATACCAGCGGATTTTCAGATTATGTAATGTTCTGGCTTGAGGCGGCTCCTATGCGGGTAGACCTGGAAAGAGGCGCTTTCAAACGCGCCAAGTTTTCAGGATCGGCAACACAGCTTGATAACGAAAGACTAGAGGAAGCCATTAGTCCTCTCACGATGCGAGAAGATAGTCTTTCCAACCTGCTGTCGATTACCACAGATGAACATAAAGGAGATTGGTTACGGACAAAAATAGAAGCTGTGAAGGAAGAGGAGTATAGTTGCTATGCCGATTTTATAAAGACACATCCGCATTCGCCGATAGGGGTACATATTCTCAGTGCTTATTCTTCCGTCTGGGGAAAGGAAAAAACGAAAGAACTATATCAGGAGCTCAGTCCTGAAATGCAGTCCTCTGCCGATGGTCGTAGCATTCAAGATTATATCAGCTTGGTGCAGGAGATAAAGGTAGGAGCGAAATATGTTGACTTCGAGCAGAGGGATACTGAAGGAAAGATGATTCGCTTATCGACCGTCAAAGCAAAATATATTTTACTGGAATTTTGGGGCTCGTGGTGTCATCCATGTAGGGTGGAAAATCCTAACCTCGTGAAAACCTATTGGAGGTACCAGCCTGAAGGATTTGAAATTGTCGGGATTGCAGCTGATGATAATAAAGCACAATGGCTAAAGGCTGTCAAAGACGATAAGCTGCCATGGGTAAACTTGTGCGACCTGAAGGGTGACAATAACGAAGTGGTGCTTATGTATGGTATCCATTCTTTTCCGACCAATTTCCTGATTGATGAAAATGGTATTATCATAGCAAAAAATCTACGTGGTAAGCAACTGCAAGAGAAACTTGCGGAACTGTTCCGTTAATCGTTATAAACATTATATTTGCGTAGATAATCCATAATTTTAATGAACTGGAAACAACTTTTATCAGCAAAGCGATGGGGCTATGAGGAACGTATTACCACCGGGCCGTTAGATGCTCGATCAGAATTTCAACGTGATTACGACCGCTTAATATTTTCCTCACCATTTCGTCGTCTGCAAAATAAAACACAGGTATTCCCTTTGCCGGGTGCAGTTTTTGTACATAATCGTTTGACACACAGTTTGGAGGTAGCTTCCGTTGGGCGTTCACTCGGCCGGCTATTCTACCATAAAATGAAAGAACAAAATCCTAATATTGATCAGGAAGAACCTTATTTGCAAGAGGTCGGAAATATAGTGTCGGCGGCTTGTTTGTCACATGATTTGGGAAATCCGGCTTTTGGTCATTCCGGTGAAGCGGCGATCTCTTCATTTTTTATTGAAGGCAGGGGAAAGGAGTATCAACACCTTGTTTCCGAAGAGCAGTGGCAGGATTTGATCCATTTTGAAGGAAACGCTAATGCCTTGCGTATATTAACACATGCTTACAAAGGCAAAGATCCAAAAGGTTTTGCATTGACTTACACCACGTTGGCGTCTATCGTCAAATATCCTTGCAGAGCTGTTGAGGGACATATAAAAGGGAGTCACCACCGCAAGAAATATGGTTATTTCGATTCGGAAATCCCTACATTCGAAAAGATTGCTAAAGAATTGGGTTTGGAACAGGATCCTGAAAATGCAGCAGGGTATCTGCGGCATCCTCTGGTATACCTGGTCGAGGCTGCTGATGATATTTGCTACAATATTATCGATCTGGAAGATGCCCATCACCTTAAAATCTTATCCTATGAGGAGGTAGAAGAGCTTCTATTACCCCTATGTGGTGGAGAAGATCTTAAGATCAGACTTGCTGATCTGGCTGATACGGCGAGCAGAGTTGCATTATTACGGGCGAAGGCTATAAACACCTTGATACGGGAGTGTGCAGCTGTTTTTGCGGGACACCAGGATCAGCTTCTTGCCGGAACTTTTGGTCAATCGCTAATGCATGCATTGCCTGTTGAAATCGTGGCGCAAATGAAACATATCGAAGAACTTTCCTATGCACGTATCTACAATGCGCCTACCGTTGTACAGATCGAAATCGCTGGGTTCAAGGTGATGAATGCCTTGCTGGAAGAATTTCTTCCGGCTTATTTGAAAATGGAAAAGACTATGTTTGATAAGAAAATAGTTGCTATGATACCTGAACAGTTTCGTACGGATAGTAACGATACGTACAGCAAGATACGTTCCGTACTCGACTTTGTGTCTGGCATGACTGATATCTATGCCGTTGATCTCTACCGGAAAATCAAAGGAATTTCTATTGCCTCATTAGCGTAGTGCGTATTGCGTACAACGTATTGCGATGTGCGGTTACAGGGTTACAAAGTTATAGCGTTACGTGCCATGCCTATCCGGCATAAAGGACAAAAATTACAGCTTTTTTTTGTTTTTACGTATAAAAATAATATTTTTGTCGTATAACAAATCAAGTATATATCATGGATAGTAAAATTACATTGTCTTTTGATAAGCATGTCATTAGCGAGGCCAAAGCATTTGCCGCCAAAAATGGCATGAGCTTATCTCGTCTTACCGAGTTTATATACAAACAAATGACTACCCAGAATTATAAATCCCTGGAAGAGTTGCCTATTGCCGAATGGATTGATATCGTTGCGGAGGGAGGTGCCGAATATACCAAATCTTCTTCCCGTAAAGAGTTAAAATCGACATTTTATAATTCCCGGAAATGAGGCTTTTTATCGATGCGAATGTCATTGTGGCGGTGTTGAACAAGCAGTATCCCTTATTTCCATATGCGGCACGGATTTTAAGCTTATCAGAGAGTTCAAGGTTTAAGATTTATACATCTCCGATATGTCTTGCTATTGCATTTTATTTTGCTGAAAAGAAAAGCGGAACATTACAGGCGAGGAAAAAAATTGGCTTATTGTCCGAAAAGTTAGATATTACAACTACGGATAGGGAGACCGTGCAGTCGACCATTCAAAACAGGGCAATTCATGATTTTGAGGATGGATTGGAGTATTATGCGGCGCGTCAATCGTCTTGCGATATCATTGTATCCGAGGATTTGTCGGATTTCTATTTCTCCGAAATTCCTGTCCATACTTGTGAATCGTTTTTAAGGGATGTGATATAGAAATGAGTAGTCAGTCGTCAGCAGACAGTTGTCAGTTTTTACTGAGCACTGAAAACTGAACACTGAGCACTGAAAACTGAGCACTAAGGGATGAAAGTTGTCATAGCAGAGAAACCTTCGGTAGCACGTGATTTGGCTCGTGTGATGGGAGCGAAGGAAGTGAAAGATGGATATATTGCCGGCAACGGCTATGCTTTTACCTATGCCTTTGGGCATTTGGTGCAATTGTGTACACCTCAGGCTTATGGCTATCCGACCTGGTCGGTATCCAATCTTCCAATTATTCCAAGCGAATTTAGGTTAGAAGCCAAGAAAGTAAAAAGAGATGGGAAGCAGGTCGATGATGCCGGGGCATTGAAGCAATTGAATACGATCAAAGATCTGCTGGCACAAGCCGAAGAAATCATTGTAGCCACGGATGCGGGACGTGAGGGTGAACTGATCTTCCGGAACATCTATTATTATCTAGGATCCAAGGTGCCATTCAAACGATTGTGGATATCTTCGCAGACGGACAAAGCTATACGTGAAGGGTTTGCTAATCTCAAGGCCGGGACGGAATACGACAGTCTGTATATGTCTGCAAAATCCCGTTCAGAGTCCGATTGGCTCATCGGTATTAATGCGACACAAGCGCTCACGCTAGCTGCCGGCAATCGTGGCCTGTTGTCTTTAGGTCGTGTTCAAACACCTACATTGGCCATGATCTGTGCCCGTTACCTGGAAAATAAAGACTTTAAGCCACAGGCTTTCTATAAAATTCAAGCAGGGTTCGAAAAAGACAATATATCTTTTAAGGCAACATCCAACAAAATTGACAAAAAGGAAGAAGCAGAAGAAAATATCGCTAAAATAGCAGTGGGATCTCCGGCTAAGGTCGTTACGGTAGAAGCTAAAGAAACAAAAGAACAACCTCCTTTGTTATTTGACCTGACTTCTTTGCAACAAGATGCCAACAAAAAGTATGGTTATTCAGCCGACCAAACATTGAATATTGCACAGACCTTATACGAGAAGAAAGTAATTACTTATCCACGTACGGGATCTCGTTATATTGGGGAAGATGTTTTTGAAAAAATCGAAGAGTTATTTCAACATTTAGCAGATACGGCAGAAGAAAGCATTGCTGTGATTTCCCGTAACCTCATTGGAGCAAAACTCAACAAGCGCTCGGTTGATGACAAAAAGGTAACCGATCACCATGCCCTACTGGTGACTGAGGAAAAAACCGGACCAATGCCAAAGGAGCAGCAAAATATTTATAATATGATAGCGAAGCGGATGGTAGAAAGTTTTTCGGACGTCTGTCTGAAGGATATTACCACTGTTACGCTTGATGCACATGGCGTTGAGCTGATAGCGAAAGGCACAGTTATTAAACAGTATGGCTGGCGACTTTCAGCCGATCAGGTCGAACTCCCGGATGACGAAAAAAATACAGATGACCAGGACAACGAGAATGCGCAGTTACCGAAACTTGCTGCCGAAGAGTTGTTGGAAATTTTGACATTGGAGCTAGCGGAGCGTTTTACCAAAGCAAAGCCTATCCATACGGAAGCCTCTTTATTAAAAGCCATGGAAACTTCTGGTAAGGAGATCGAAGATGAAGAGATGCGACAAGCTATGAAAGATTGTGGTCTTGGCACGCCCGCGACCCGTGCAGCGACTATTGAAACCCTGTTTCAACGTGATTATATCAAACGGGAGAAAAAGAAACTCATCCCCACAGAAAAAGGATTGGTAGTATATAAGCTGGTGAAAGATCGTTCTATTGCCAAAGTTACGTTAACGGGTAAATGGGAACAAAAGCTGGAGGAGATGCGAGCAAGCGAGGTGTCCTATGATGTGTTTATGAAACATATCAAGGATTATACCGCCAAGATTACCAAAGAATTACTCCAACTACGTGTTACAATCGCACATGAAGAAGTCAAGCCTCAACAAAAGGGAAAGATAAAGTGCCCGAAATGCCAACCCGGCCATATCATGTTGTATGATAAAGTCGCACAATGTGATCATTATGCACGTGGTTGCGATTTTAAACTTTGGCGCACATTGAATGGTGTGTTTTTGGACGAAGCAGAGATGAAGAACCTGTTGGAAAAAGGAAAGACTTCGGTGTTGAAAGGTGTGAAGAGCAAAGAGGGACAAATAGTGAATGCTCCACTTATTTTTGAAGATTTTAAGGTAGGGGTGGGTTAGAGCCGGGGAAAAAGTTACCTTTGCCGTACTATGGCATCACGACTTTACAATCCTTTTTTGGATTTTACATTTGATAACAAAAAGTGCTTCTTAACAGGACAGGAACTCCAGTCGGAAGATGAACGTATCCAGGTTTTTCCGATTTGGATGATGCGTGCTTTTGACTTGGAGGAGAAACCCTTCAAGATGTTGGATGAAAGTATGGTCACTTATAAAAAGCTGCAGTTACCTTGTTCGACGACGGTAGCGGTGGCATTTGAAAGTGTAGAAAGCAAGGTTGAACAAGCCATGAAACAGGGGTACGAGGCTGTTAAAGCATTGGATGAACTCACGTTATTCCATTGGATTGGCAAGATCTTATATGGTGTGGTATTCAACGAGATACAAGCCGGCGTTCGACAATCTTTTCTTTCGGGCGAACAGATGAATTTTTCACAAGCTTTAGTACATAAATTTCGCAATTTGCATGCGATGCTACAATCTATCTTGGTTCCTCTTGAGTTCGAACATAAAAATCCATTTACCATACATGTTTTTCCTGTAGCGAATGCTCCTGAAACGTTTCTATATCGCGATGAAATCAATACGTTGATATTTTCACTTCGGATGAGAGATTTTGCGGTCATTGCGACACTACAAGATAATGGTACCAATGCTGTATACCACAGAGAAATTTTGGAGAAGGTCGAAGGGTATAGTTTGCATCCTATTCAATTTGAAGAGATTTGCGCCCGATTTTTCTATTCCGCTTATCTTTTCAATCGTTTGCCGGAATATACATATCTGGAGACGCCGGAGAAAATCTTTATTGAACCTATGCCGCTGAATGACTGGACGCTTAAACCTATTTTTGACAATTGGCAGGTGAAAACTTACGGACAGGTTTTGGAGAATTTTTGGAAGCCTTGGGGCTACACGCTTTTTGAGATTATAAAAGACCCGGAGAATCCAATGACTTTTATTACGGATCCAAAAGGAGATTTTATTCGGAAGATTGATTTGCCAAAATCTGTTTGACCATTTGTTGTAGAGTAGGGACAACTTCTTCCTTAAACCACGGGTTTCGGGTTCTCCACATAAAATTGCGGGGAGAAGGATGTGGTAAAGGAAAAAATTCGGGAAGATAATGGTGATAATTTTTTACGGTATCGGTCAGGTTGGTGTAGGTGTTATCTTTTAGATAATACCGTTGTGCATAGGTGCCGATCAATAAGGTTAGCCTAAGCTCGGGCAAATTTTCCAGGATTGGCGTATGCCATAATCTGGCACATTCCTTTCGGGGTGGAAGATCTCCATTTTTCCCTTTTCCAGGATAGCAGAGTCCCATTGGCAGAATAGAAAATTTGTCAGGGTCATAAAAATCTGCCGAAGATACGCCTAACCAATTTCGTAATTCTTTTCCACTTTGGTCATCCCAGGGGATACCTGATTGATGTACCTTCATTCCAGGTGCCTGACCTACGATTAATATTTTAGAAGATTCTCCTAACGTAAAAACAGGGCGTGGTCCGTATGGCAGTGCCTCTTCACAGACCCTGCAAGCTTTTATTTGTAAGATAAGGTTATGAAATCCTTCACTCATGATTTAAGAAGAAATTTGTGCTTGATGTGTGGCGTACAAATTACTGAAATTGATGACCAAATCCATATATTACTATTAAATTAACGTGAATATGGCAAATAGGAAAGAACCTATTTAAATCTTTTCGTTAGATATTTTCGCAATGGAATATCGTAAAATGTCATGACCAGATAAGCAAATAAGATCATTAATAATGTGCCGATTACAATGACCAAAGTTAATTCATTTGGATTAGGATCTGTAGTCAGGAAATAGTTTCCAAATATCCATATTCCGGCATAATGTGTCATATATAACGGATAGGATATGTTTCCGGAGAATTCACAAATTTTTTCAACTTTAGGCGAAAGAATAGAGCCAGCTCCGAGAGAAACAATTACAGGGAAATAAAATAGGACTATTAATAACTCGACAAGCCAATTAAATTCGAAATGAGGCATCAATAAAGCTAAAAGCAACAGGAGAGAAAGACCAATAAAGCCAATATTATTTTTAATAATCCAATTATTGCGATAAATCAATAGTCCTGCTAAAAAAGAGAAAGAAATCCGCACACCACCATGCCAAAAAGTATTGTCATTCCAGCCACCTAATAAATTACCTGAATTATAGGCGATGTAGGTCAATCCAATGGCTGCTATAATTAGCAGAATATACACCATATATCGACCTAGTCTATATAAAACAAATGCATAAGCTATATTGGCGACATATTCCCAAAATAAAGACCAGGAAGGAGCATTTAATCCAAAATTATTGAAACTTCGGTCTTCCATTATCGGAAGAGGAATCAAAAATAACGAACAAATAAAAATTAGGGCCGTTTTACCAAAATTGTATAAAGAGGCATCATTACTAAACGGATCAAATAAAAATGCAATTAACCCTAAAATGGCTCCTAAAATAACTAATGGATGCAATCTGATAAGCCTTCTTTTAAAAAACTCCAGAATTCCCATTCCTTCTAATCTATTGTCATAAGCATAGGCAACTACAAATCCGGATAAACAAAAGAAAAAATCTACAGCTAAGAAGCCATGTACAATGAAATTTTGTGTATAGTCGGCATAAATCCATTCCGCAAAATGAAAAACTACTATAGCTAAGGCGGCAATTCCCCTTAACCCGTCCAGTATTTTGAAATGTTTTTTGGTGTGCGTAACGTTTTTATCTAATATATCCATCAGTATTTATAATAATTTTGGCTAAATATCAATAAAATAAAGCAATTATGAACAACGTGTCATTTCTGCTGAACCATCTTCCGACTAACTCCTGACCAACTCCTGACTAACTTCTGACCA
>JBEBVG010000029.1:0-24121 GCA_040392845.1 Sphingobacterium sp.
AAAGCCCCAGCAGGTAACTGTTGGGGCTTTTTTTGTTATTCATAAAAGTCTATCAGACCACCTATATATTCGTTTGTCCAACCGTCAACAATATCTTCATAAGCGTCATCGGGTATATTTGTATGGTTGACTTCAAAAGATGTTCCTTTTGGGTGTTCATGGAGCTTAATAGTAACAATAGATTGTTCGTCTTGATTTCCAAAGTACCATTCTTGTACAATTTTTTTATGTGGTTCGAGTTCCAGAAACTTACCTATGATGGAGCCGTCCCACAGTGAGAATTCACCACCTATTGTTGGATTGATTTCCACACGATCCCCAGTCCATAACAGCAAGGTAGTTTCTGTTGTTAAGGCCAGGTATATTTCCTCTGGTGTGGCGGGCACGATATAATATTTTTTAAAACTTCTCATAACCAAACTTAGATAAACTTCCTTTGAAGGCCAATTTTTATCGTATACTTTTTACGATTTATTTTTACTTTTGGCTATGAGTAACAGGCTACCCAACGATTTAATAAAACGTTTAAAGGAAGAACCGGGCTTTGATGTAGAAGCGTTTTTCCATAAACATGAAGAAGAGGAAAAGACGAGTTCTGTACGAATTAATCCTCACAAACGCTTTGATATTAATTTTTTAGATATTGAGGGAGAGATTCCGTGGTGTACAGAAGGGTTTTACCTCAAAAAAAGACCTGTATTTACATTGGATCCGTTTTTCCATGCGGGTTGTTATTATTCTCAAGAGGCTAGTTCAATGTTTTTAGCTCATGCTATAAGTCAGCTTTCTTTGGGGGACAGTCCTTTGAAAGCCTTAGATCTGTGTGCTGCACCTGGGGGAAAATCGACTTTACTAAATGGTTCCTTGCACCAAGATAGTTTGTTGTTATCAAACGAAATTATCAAAACTAGAGCTCATGTATTGTTGGATAACCTCATACGTTGGGGTAGTCCAAATGTGGTGGTGTCTAACAATGATCCTTCGTCATTTAAGCACTTACCAGGTTATTTTGATCTTTTGGTAGTAGATGCTCCTTGCTCTGGATCAGGAATGTTCCACAAGGATCATTCAGCAATAGATGAATGGTCTTTGGCTAATGTAAAATTGTGTAGCGAACGGCAAAAGCGTATTCTTGCTGACAGTTTGGGCTGCCTGGCGGAGGATGGATATCTGTTTTATTCGACCTGTTCGTATTCTACAGAGGAAAATGAGGATATCGTCGATTGGCTTATAAATGAATTTGGTATGGTATCTTTGTCTCTCTCCGTAGAGGAGGAGTGGAACATTGATCAGACCAAAAGTTCCAGACACGGAGCTTCAGGCTATCGTTTCTATCCACACAAGGTCGGTGGAGAGGGTTTTTTCTTTGCTGTATTACAAAAGAAAAGCGAGCAGATACCTTTCTCCTGGAAGAAGATTAAATCAGAAAAAAATAATGTACCACAGGCATTGGCGCACCGCTGGTTAGATATGGAAGGACTGTATACTTTTACACATCATGATAACTTACATATATTTCCGAAGCAGTACGAGCTTGATATAAGGATATTCCAACAAACGCTTTATTTGAAAAATGCCGGTACACAAATCGGCAGGCTAACGGGAAAGGAATTAGTGCCGTCACATGATTTAGCGTTAAGCACACGAATTTTATTCGATTTGCCGGCAATAGAATTGGATTTGGAAAATGCTTTGGATTACCTCAGAAAGGAAGCTGTAAGCCCATCCGTCAATAGCAATAATTTAAAAGGATGGGTATTGATACGCTATCAACGAGTCAACTTAGGCTGGATTAAAGTTATGCCGAATCGCATAAACAATTACTATCCAAAAGAGTTGAGAATAGCCGTCTTATAAGACTAACTGCTGTTGGTGTTGGATAATAATGTCGCAGATATCTTTCGCAACTTCGTCTTTTGGTTTCAGGCCAAATGAAAGAGGTTCTCCAGTTTTTTGTATTATTGTAACTTTATTCGTGTCTGTGCCAAAACCAGCTCCTTCGTCCTGCATGGAGTTTAACACGATAAAATCTGCATTCTTTCGGGCAAGTTTATCTTGGGCATTTTTTAGCTCATCATTGGTCTCCAACGCGAAGCCAACTAAAGTTTGTTTCGGTGTTTTCTGATTGCCCAATGTGCCTAGGATATCTACTGTTTTCTGTAGTGCAATATTGAAATCCTGATTGTCTTTTTTGATTTTTTTGGTGGCTACTTCTTTTGGTGTGTAGTCGGCTACCGCGGCACTCATTACGACAATATCAGCGTCATGAAAATGTTGCTCGCAGGCATTGAACATCTCCTGAGCCGATTTGACCCTGATCAATGTTATATTAGACGGAACCTGTAAATGCGTAGGCCCTGAAATTAATGTGACAGATGCACCCAGATTTGCTAACTTCGTAGCCAACGCGTAACCCATTTTACCACTGGAGTGATTGCCAATAAACCGAACAGGATCTATAGCTTCATAAGTTGGTCCCGCCGTAACTAATGCTTTCTTTCCTGATAAAGCTCGGCTATCCTTTAATGATTCGATTAGAAAAGCAAAGATATCTTCGGGTTCAGCCATTCTCCCGTCACCGACTAACCCACTAGCTAGCTCGCCATTCACCGGCGGGATGAGTATATTGCCATAAGACTGTAGCTTAGCAATATTATTTTTGGTTGAGGGATGCTTCCACATATCTAAATCCATCGCAGGAGCGAAATATACCGGACATTTAGCAGAGAGGTAGCAGGCGGTAAGCAGATTATCACATAATCCATTTGCAAGTTTAGCTAGCGTGTTAGCGGAGGCGGGAGCCACTAGCATAACGTCAGCTTTTAAAGCCAGATGTACATGATTGTTCCATTCTCCCGTCTTCGTATTATAGTAATCAACAAGAACAGGATTTTTAGAAAGTGTAGAAAGTGTTAATGGGGTAATAAACTGTGTGGCTTCGGGGGTCATCACAACTTGTACCTTAGCTTCCGCCTTTACCAACAGTCTGATGAGAGAAGCTATTTTGTATGCGGCAATACTGCCGCATACACCAAGCAAAATATTTTTGCCTTTAAAAGACATAGATTTTAAAGGAGTTATCTATTACTCTTGGGGCTTAGCAGGGTTTCTGAAGTAAACTTTATCATTCAGAAACTCGTCAATAGCCACTAGCGTAGGTTTTGGCATACGCTCATAGTGTTTTGAAATTTCGATTTGCTCACGATTTTCAAATACTTCTTCTAAGTTGTCGTTGCTACTTGCAAATTCTGCTAATTTTGAATTTAATTCTTCTTTTACTTCTACAGAAATCTGGTTAGCTCTTTTACTGATAACAACGATCGATTCATACAGATTATCTGTACCCTTGTCCAAATCTCTTAAGTCTCTCGTTACTGTAGTATTTGGAACGTTATTGTTTTTTACCTGACTCATGCTTATTTTACTATACTATTTTTAATTTCTTGTTATTTACTTTCGCTACTGTTAGCTGTAATATCTTCTATAGCAGTGATTCCTAGCTCTTTGTTTTGCTCATCGCGAGCTTTATTAATTTCATCCATCTTACGAATAGCTAAGACGATTTTCTTTTCTGCATTTTCAACCAGCCCTTTTGCGTCAGACTGTAATTTGCTGTTCGGAAAATGCTCTATGAAACTTTGTGCATAATCTATCGCATCATCGAAACGCTGTTTTTGTCTGTTAGGATAACTGTTGTCCGCATATAGATACTGTGATTTGGCAATTAAGAATTCTATCTCCTCGCTGTACTTTGTATCTGGATAGGTTTTTAATACATTTTCCAATGCTATAACTGCTGCTCTGTAATCATCGGCGGTTCCCATGTTATAGTATAGCTTCGCATTATCGAAAGCTTTTTTCTCTAATTTGTCCCTTAGATTCTGGATTAATTCTCCAGCTTCTTTTGCTCTTTCTGACTCGGGGTAGATGTTTACAAAGAGTTGTAGCTCATCTATGGCCTTTCTTGTGTTGGCTTGGTCTAATGTAGAACGAGGAGATTCTATATAATAACAATAGGCAGACATAAACCTACATTCCTCAGCTCTTGGACTACTGGGATATGTTTCCGCAAATCGTTTGAAGTGAAAACGAGCTGATGTGTAATCTTTTATACGATAATTAGTATAAGCTAAGAAATAATATAAATCTTCCGCCTCCGCACGTCCGCGGTATTTGGTTGCTAAATCGTCAAATAATATTAGCGCTTTGGAATACTTTCCCTTTTCGTAAAACTTTACAGCCTCTTGGTACTTCATAGCAATATTATTGCTATTCTTTAATTTCTCAAACTTGCTTTTACATGCCGAGAAAAGTAAGCAAAACACCAACAAGAATACAAGTGCGCCAATACGCCTATTTAAAAACATCTGACAAAGATACATCAATTAAAACAATAATCCATAAATTTCGCTTTGCAATTTAGTGGTTTTAGTTAATTGAGTGTCAGAAAGAATGGCGCTTTAACAAACTTTAACCAAGTAATCGGGATTTTCAATCCTGATGATGGAATCGTACCTTTGCAGAAAGAGTAACTATATGCGGCTAATGTCCTTTGATTATGGAACAAAGCGAATAGGAATTGCTATATCGGATCCTTTGCAAATTATCGCCACGGCACTGACGACGGTTCATCCTGAAAAAATATGGAGCTTTCTAAAGGACTATATTTCAAAGGAATCGGTGGAAACTTTTGTTGTCGGTAAACCCTTACAAATGGATGGGACACCTTCGGAGTCTACTCAGCATGTCGTGGGATTCATCAGAAAATTGAAAAAGGAATTTCCTGCTATTCCTGTTGTAGAAATCGATGAGCGGTTTACCTCAAAGATGGCATCAAAAGTCATTGCACAGAGCAGTTTAAAAAGTACAAAGAGGCGCGAGAAGAGTTTAGTCGATACGATTTCAGCTACCCTGATTTTACAAACTTACATGGAATATAAAAGCTACTGATTTATGGCTATTAAAGATATATCGTTTTTTGTAGAGGATGTTACATTTAATCTTTCTCAAAAGCAAAAGGTAAGGGATTGGGTGAATCGTACAGTTCGAGAGGAGGGTTTTAAACGGATTTCAGAGCTTAATTTTATATTCTGTTCGGATAGCTACTTGTTAGAAATTAACCGACAGTATCTTCATCATGATACTTATACCGATATCGTAACGTTTGATTCTTCAGAGGAAGAGAATGTGATTGCTGGAGATGTATTTATATCTATTGAGCGTGTCCGCGAAAACGCCCAAAAATTTAAAGTATCCGAAAAAGAGGAGCTACATAGGGTTATTATACATGGAGTATTACATCTCTGTGGCTACCTGGATAAGAAGAGCGAGGATAAGACCTTGATGACCCGAAAGGAAAATGAATATCTGCAGAAGCGAAGCTTCTAAATAGTTTTACAGCTTTTCCGAAGTTAGCCAAAACCAGGAAAAGCTGTAATTATTTGTGTTAAAACCTCTCGAACTGTGAAAAGAAGAAGTTGCCTTCTATCTCTGCATTTTCATCCGAATCAGAACCGTGGACAGCATTTGCATCGATAGATTTCGCATATTTGTTGCGGATCGTTCCTTCTTCTGCCTTTGACGGATCGGTAGCACCGATTAATTTGCGGAAGTCTTCTACGGCATTGTCTTTTTCTAAGATTGCCGCAACAATCGGCCCTGAGGTCATGAATTTGACTAATTCTCCGTAAAAAGGCCGCTCTTTGTGGATAGCATAAAAATTGCCAGCATTTTCCGGTGATAATTGAATGTATTTCATTGCGATGATCTTGAAACCACCGGCAATGATATCATTTAAAATAGCGCCGATGTAACCATTGGCTACTGCGTCTGGTTTAATCATCGTAAATGTTCTGTTCGTTGCCATAACCTGAATTAAAAATTTTTGCAAAGGTAAGGTAAATGACGTAAAGATTGCGTGTTGATCAAAGATAATTTCTACTTTTGTATAATATGGCTAAAAATCTGAGGGTAACGATAGATAAAGATTCGGGTTTCTGCTTTGGAGTAGTGTATGCCATAGATATGGCAGAAGAAATCTTAGAAAAAGACGGTTATTTATACTGCCTAGGCGATATTGTTCATAATGATGAGGAAGTTGCACGATTGAAAGCTAAAGGGTTGCGAATTATCAATCACGATACATTACCTACCCTGACCAATGAAAAAGTACTGATACGCGCACATGGTGAAGCTCCCGAAACCTATAAAATAGCGCTTGAGAATAACATTACACTAATTGACGCTTCCTGTCCTGTTGTTTTGAAGCTACAGAATCGAATTAAGACGTCTTTTGATGAAAATGAAAAAATTCTAATCTTCGGGAAACACGGGCATGCTGAGGTTATTGGTCTTCAGGGGCAGACGAATAATGAGGCCATTGTCTTTCAGGATATCGAAGAGTTGGATTCTGTTGAATTGCCTCAATCTTTTACATTATATAGCCAAACAACAAAAAGTGTTGATAAGTTCTATACCATCAAAAATGAACTTATAAAACGTGGATATGATGTAAAGGCAAATGATACAATTTGCCGTCAAGTTTCCAACAGGTATGAGGAGCTGGGTGATTTTGCCAGACAGTACGATAAGATTGTCTTTGTGTCGGGCAAAAAGTCTTCCAATGGACGTGTGTTGTATGATGTATGTAAGGCTGCAAATGATAGGTCCTACTTCATTTCGGAGCCTGAAGAGCTTGACATACATGTTTTCGGCGAAGGGGAAACTGTCGGTATATGCGGTGCTACTTCCACGCCTATGTGGTTGATGAAACAGGTGAAGGCTGCCTTGGAAGCGCTCTGATATTAGGTCATCTTATTTTCATTTTCAATCGTTTAAGCGATAATCCCTTTAAAATTTATATATTTTTGTAATGATGTTAAGAAAAGCAAAGAAGGGGATTTTGTTAGTTCAGTTAGGCACGCCTGATTCTTCTTCTACCCCAGATGTGAGAAGATACCTTAATGAATTTTTAATGGACGGTAGGGTCATGGATATTCCCTATTGGAGCAGGCTACTTTTGGTAAGGGGTGTTATTGTTCCCAGGAGGGCTTCGAAATCTGCAGCAACCTATTCTACTATTTGGGATGTGGAAACAGGATCTCCACTGATGTACTATAGTAAACTTCAACAACAGATGCTACAAAGGGAATTGGGCGATGAATATCATGTAGAGTTGGCTATGCGTTACCAGAATCCTTCCATTGAGTCCGCATTGAAAAAAATGGAAGGTATGTTTTTAGACTCTATTCGAGTAATACCTTTGTTTCCCCAGTATGCATCGGCGACTACAGGTTCTGTGATCGATAAAGTGATGGAGATTATGCGGACATGGCAGTATTTTCCAGAAGTGTCTTTTGTGAATAGTTTCTGCGAGGACGACTTAGTGATAACTGCTTTTTCAGAGCACGCGTTAAGATATAATCTGGATGACTATGACCATATCTTATTTAGTTATCATGGTCTTCCAGTACGGCAATTAGGTAAAGTTGATCCGACGGGGCAGCTGCAATGTAATGACGACGGTTGTGCGACCTGTAAGGTGGAAACGAATGCATTCTGCTACCTGTCCCAATGTTACGGTACAACCCGGGCCATCGTCAAGAAGTTAGGGCTCAAAGCGGATCAATATACGGTTTGTTTTCAGTCGCGCCTAGGTAAAACCCCTTGGATACAGCCCTATACCTCAGATACACTGCACGATCTTGCCAAAAAGGGCGTAAAAAAGCTATTGGTTTTTAGCCCTGCGTTTGTGGCAGATTGTATTGAGACGTTGGATGAGATCCAAGTTGAGTATGCGAATGAATTTAAAGCATTGGGAGGGGAGCAGGTTTCGATGGTTGAAAGTTTGAATGACAATCCTAAATGGATTCAGGCATTGAAAAGGATGGCTGTAAATAATTGATGAAGAGATGTTAGTATTCAATGCTATACTTTTATTAATATTTGATTTTTATATATATTTTGCGCTTAGGGCGACGAAGATCAAATTGGTGCATAAGAAATGGTTCCCTTTTGCATGGTGGGGCTATTCGATTATTTTATTTGCAGGACTGTTTATTGCTGCAAAATTTAACATTCCATTAAGTTATCGATCTATTATATTGGTTGCTTTTTTTATGACAGCGATCAGTAAATTTATTTATATCGTTGTGGTATTAATGGACGATATTCGACGTGGAGGTATATGGATTTCCCGGCTTTTTACGTCCGGAAAGGGAAAGCTCCCCTCCGAACGTATAGCGGAATTGGAAGAGCCATTGCCAGAGAAGCCCAGAAATGGTATATCACGGTCAGATTTTTTACTTAAATCAGGAATTGTAATAGCTTCATTGCCCATATTTCCATTATCTTGGGGGATTATCTCGGGAGCATACGATTATAGAATACGCAGACAGAAGCTGGTATTACCGAATCTCCCCAAAGCCTTCGATGGTGTGCGAATAGCTCAGATATCTGATGTGCATTCGGGGTCTTTTTATAATCATAAGGCAGTACGTGGGGGGATCGAAATGCTTTTACAGGAAAAGCCTGATATGATTTTTTTCACTGGAGATCTGGTCAATAATGAGGCTTCAGAAATGCGCGATTATCAGGATATGTTTTCGATGCTGAAGGCAGATCTGGGCGTATTCTCTACATTGGGCAATCATGATTATGGAGATTATTATTATGGTAAGGAAGATAGCTTTGCAAAACGTAAAAATCTACAGCATCTTATAGAAACACATCGTGTGATGGGCTGGGATTTGTTGATGGACGAAAATCGGACGATCCGTGTAGATAACCAGGAGATAGCTGTCATCGGTGTACAAAACTGGGGCACAGGGAGGTTTCCGAAAAAAGGGGATTTGACAAAGGCATTGTCGGGGGCAGAGGATAAAGAGGTTAAGTTATTGTTGTCTCATGACCCATCTCATTGGAGAGCACAGGTACTTGATACAGATGTTGACGTCATGTTTGCCGGACATACACATGGCATGCAGTTTGGTGTGCGGGGAGAAAATTTCCAGTGGAGTCCTGCAAAATATGTCTATAAGGAATGGGCTGGGCTATATACAGAAAGCCAGCAACAATTGTACGTCAATACAGGTTTTGGTTTTTTAGGATACCCGGGCAGGGTAGGTATTTTGCCGGAGATTACGGTGTTCGAGTTGGTTAAAGGCTGATTACTTGCATTTCTTTTAATCGATAATATTTTATAGCTATTTGTTTCAATTTAAATAGAATTTAAAAAAAAATTAATACGTTTGTAACAATAAATGTAAATCAGACATTTATTGTTTTTTTAAATCTATCAATTGTATTAAATATGCTTTCTTTTTTAGATCAACCCCATAGTCGAATAAATATCCTGACGGGGGAAAAGATACTGGTTTCGCCACATCGAAGTAAAAGACCCTGGCAGGGACAAGTGGAAGATATTGCTACGGATAATAGACCGGAATATGATCCCAAGTGTTATTTATGTCCGGGAAATGCTCGGGCAGATGGTACTATGAATCCTGAATACAAAGACAGTTTTGTTTTTGTAAATGATTTCTCGGCTTTATTGGAAGACTCTTCGTTAGAGAAATACGATGAAAAAGGACTTCTTCAGGCTGAAACAGAAAAAGGAATTTGTAAAGTAATTTCTTTTACGCCAAGACATGACCTGACCCTTCCGGAGATGGAAGAATCTGCAATCAAAGCAGTTGTAGATCTATGGCAAAAAGAGTTTGGAGAATTGGCTCAAAAGGATTGGATCAAATATATCCAAATATTCGAGAATAAGGGTGCAATCATGGGTTGTAGTAATCCGCATCCACATGGACAAATATGGGCACAAAGCTCTCTACCCGTAGAGATTCAAAAGGAAAGTATACAGTTTGATAAATATTTTCAAGCTAACGGAAGGTCCTTACTAAGCGATTACCTGGAAATTGAATTACAGAAAAAGGAGCGTATTGTTGTCGATAATGCTCATTTCGTGGCGTTGGTCCCTTTTTGGGCAGCATGGCCTTATGAAACCTTAATTGTCAGTAAAAGACATGTTACGAACATTCTGGAATTCACGGAAGATGAAAAGGGAGATTTAGCAAGAACATTACAAGAGCTAACGATTCGCTACGATAATATTTTTAAGACATCGTTTCCATATTCTGCTGGTATGCACCAGGCTCCAATAAATGATGGTGACCAGTCATCCTGGCACTGGCATATGCATTTTTATCCTCCCCTACTTCGTTCGGCGACTGTCAAAAAGTTTATGGTAGGTTATGAAATGTTAGCAAATCCCCAAAGAGATATTACCGCTGAATATGCAGCGAAAGTATTGAGGGATCAAGAGGTAACACATTATAAGAATAAATAGATGATTGAGAGTTTACAACTAAAAAATAGATTTAAAGAAGTATTCGGGGTAGAACCACAGTTATTGGCCAAATCTCCTGGACGAATTAATATTATAGGTGAACATACGGACTATAACGATGGTTTTGTATTACCTACAGCAATAGATAAAGCCATTTATGTCGCAGTAAGCAAAAGAGAAGACAACTGTATTCATCTCTTTGCCGAAGACTTCAATCAAGGGTTTGAGACAGATCTGAAAGACATAAAACCATCTGAAGTGGCATGGGCTAATTATATCTTAGGCGTTGTCCATCAGATTCAAGAACGCGGAAAGATAATTTCGGGCTTCAACCTTTATTTGGATGGGGATGTCCCTTTGGGTGCAGGCTTGTCGTCTTCCGCTGCTGTAGAATGTGCAGTGGGTTTTGCATTGAATGAACTATTCGGGCTATCTTTCGATCGTAAGGATATTGCTCGTATCGGCCAATTAGCGGAGCATACATATGCGGGGGTGAAATGTGGAATTATGGACCAGTTTGCTTCTGTGCTAAGCAAGAAAGATCATGTTATAAAATTAGATTGTCGCTCATTGGATTTTGAATATGTCCCTTTAGAGTTGGGTGATTATGAGATCGTATTATTCAATACTAATGTCAAACATTCGCTTGCATCATCTGCTTATAATAACCGAAGAGAGTTATGCGAACGAGGGGTTAGCTGGGTTGGGGAAAAATATCCTCAGGTGCGGAGCTTAAGAGATGTAACGTTAGATATGCTGGATGAAATAGTCCGGCCGAAGGATGAGGATACTTATGTTAAATGTAAGTATGTCATCCAGGAGAATGAGCGACTTGCTAATGCCTGTAGAGCACTGGAAAAGGGGAATATTGAGGAGCTAGGGCGGCAAATGTTTCTGGCGCACCGTGCTTTGAGTTCGGAATATGAGGTAAGTTGTGACGAATTGGATTTTTTAGTAGATTATGTCGCGCAGGTACCTGAGGTTGTAGGAGCAAGAATGATGGGAGGAGGCTTCGGTGGTTGTACGATCAATATCATTAAGAAAGGATATGGAGACACTCTGGCAAATCAGATAGCACCACAATATAAAGAAAAATTTGGACTTGAACTAGAGGTGATTTTTGTTAACGCCGATGAAGGCGCTAGAATTATAGAATAGAGGATGCGGCTAATGCCGCATCCTAGTAGTATTATAAGGACAGTATTTCGACTATCCGCGTTAGATTAGTATTGATCTTATCAATATGTTTTATCGCTTTGCTAAATGGCGTGAACCGAACTTGTCCACCAATTAGACCGGCCATTTCACCTCGACGTCCCTCTAGTAAGCCTTCTACTGCAGCTACTCCCAGACGACTAGCGAGAACACGATCCATGCAAGATGGCTTTCCTCCACGTTGGATGTGTCCTAATATAGAGACTCTAACATCATAGTGAGGGAAATTTTCCTGGATTTTCTCTGCTACAACCAAACCGCCTTCGTTATCGCCCTCTGCCACTATAACTATACGGGAGGATTTGTTTTTCCGCGATGCGTCAAGTCGTTTCATAATAGCATTATAATCTACTTCTAATTCGGGAATCAATACGGCCTCAGCGCCCGTACTTATTCCGGAACGAAGGGCTATTAAGCCCGAATCTCTTCCCATCACCTCTATAACAAACAATCTGTCGTGCGACTCTGCTGTATCACGTATTTTATCTACGGCATCTACTACGGTATTAATGGCTGTATCATAACCAATAGTGAAATCTGTACCCGCCAAATCGTTATCAATGGTACCTGGAATCCCAAGAATAGGAATATCAAATTCCTCAATAAATTTTGAGGCTCCCGTAAACGTACCGTCACCTCCGATTACAACCAGACCATCAATACCTAATTTTTTAATATTATCATAAGCCTTTTGACGGCCTTCTTTGGTCTTAAATTCATCGCTGCGCGCAGTTTTTAATATAGTTCCTCCGCGCTGAATAATGTTGGCGACAGATTTAGCATCCATTGGAATGATCTCACCGTTTACTAATCCATCGTAACCTCTGCGGACGCCGAAAACATTCAGTCCGTGATAAATACCTGTTCGGACGACTGCTCTAATTCCAGCATTCATGCCAGGGGCATCTCCTCCAGAAGTCAATACTGCAATATTTCTTATTTCACTCATTTTTCAAAAATATCGAAAATTTGGCTACTTTCTTATTAAAAAATCATTAAAGGCCGTTATTTTTTGCTTTGAATGCATCGATCCCTGATTGGAGATAGGCAGCATAGCTATTGACATTATAATTTGCCCCACTTGGAGTAATCAGGACTGTCCCACTTGTGTCAACAATAATATAAAGTGGTTGGGAATTACTGTTAAAAGTTGACGCTTGAAAATCACTATTCTTTTTGCCTATTGTATTTATTAATTTCCCACTATATGATGACTTATATTGTTCTTCAGGGGAAAGCTTGGTACGGTCGTCTACAAACAGTTCTACCATAATGAATTCCTTTCTGAGGAGGGTAGCTACTTTAGGATCTGTCCAGACATTGGCCTCCATCTTACGACAGTTTACACAGTTCCATCCCGTAAAATCTATCAATACTGGTTTATTTAGCTCTTTCGCCGCTGCTAATGCCTCTTCGTAGTCGTAATAAGGATCGAAACCTTTTGGGGTACCTCTGTCGTGAAAAATCTCATAATACTTTTTCTGCTTCCCTGAGTCTTTACGAACGCTCACGTCATCATGAACTGTAGATAAGTCAAAATCCTGAGTCGCCGAAGGAGGTAAAAATGCGGAGATCGATTTTAAGGGAGCACCCCATAATCCCGGTATCATATAAATGACGAAGGAAAAGACAACGATAGCTAAGATTGTTCGAGGTACGGACAAGTATTTCAGTTCACTGTCATGAGCAAACTTTATCTTTCCTACCAAATAGAGACCCATCAATCCAAATATACTGATCCAAAGTGCCAAAAATACTTCACGATCCAGCCAGTTCCAGTGGTAAGCCAAGTCAACATTAGAGAGAAACTTTAATGCCAAGGCTAATTCCAGAAAACCTAAGACAACTTTGACACTATTCAGCCATCCCCCCGATTTTGGAAGTGATTTCAACATGGAGGGAAAGACGGCGAAGATAACGAACGGTATGGCGAGAGCAATGGAAAACCCTAACATTCCGATTGCGGGACCCAACCTCTCCCCTTTTGATGCGGCTTCTACGAGTAGTGTACCAATGATCGGGCCCGTGCAGGAGAACGATACTAAGGCTAAGCTAAAAGCCATAAAAAACAGACCTATTAAGCCTTTTCCTTCCGATTTCGCATCTATCTTATTAACGAAAGAACTCGGTAGCGTGATTTCAAATGCTCCGAAAAAAGATGCGGCAAAAGCAACTAAAATTAAGAAGAAGGCAAAGTTGAAAACGCCATTGGTGGAGAGGGCATTAAGTGCATCCGAGCCAAAGGTTATCGTGATCAGCATTCCTAATGCAACGTATATAATGATAATGAATAAGCCGTATAACAGTGCTTGGGATATTCCTTTGCTTCTTGACCCTCCCTTTTTAGTAAAAAAGCTTACCGTAAGTGGAACCATCGGAAATATACAAGGCATTAAAAATGCAGCGAAACCACCAAGTAATCCAGCTAAAAAAATTGCCCATAGTGTTTGTTTACCACTATTGGAAGAAGTAATATCTATGGTCGTGGGGATATTAATATCATTTTCAGCAGCGAGAGCTTCTTCCGAACCGTCTGTAAACTCCAGATCGTCCGGAACCGTTAGCAATTGAGAACTATCAGTTCCATCGGAGAATTCTAATCCTTCGAAAGAGATTAACGTGTCTTGCGCAAAGGAAAAAGGTGTTGAGGCAAAGAGAAACGATATAATTGTCAATAAAAAATATTTTTTCAAATCCATAAGATTTTAAAATATAGAATTATATACCGTTATGATCTACTTAATTGTGACGGTGAAATTGTACTCATCAGGTGGGAGACACTGTGATTTGTCGCAGGCTTGCCACTCTACGGTCCCCGATATTGTTGTCGGTTTACTCGAATTTAGTTTTATTTTTTGTTGAAATACAACTTCATGAGTGAAATAGGGAACATTCATTTTAAAGACATCTTCGTATTTGCTTTTCGGCTTAGGTTCTGCGGTTTTTCCATATAAAGCATATTCTTTAGAAGGTTTAAATATAAACGATGTCGGAATCGGTCCTCCGGCTGGTACATTTTGTGCGTATATATTCCATCCCTCTTGAATGGTCGCTTTTATAAAGACGACCCCTTCTTTAGGGTTTAGCTTTTTCTGGGCTACACTCCACTTTACGGGCTTATGAATTTGGGCAACAGCGCTACCAATTATAGTCAATACAGCTATGACCAATAAGCTAATTTTCTTCATACGAGTTATTGTTTTATTATTTTATGACCGTGTGAAGGTCATAAAGTTTAATGCTAAGATACAGGTATTGGGGTTATTATACCAATAATTTTTGTTATAGCTGGTAAGTTATATCTTTTAAATCGAATTTGGTACATTGTCCATTGACCATCATATGTAATAACCCATCTTTGTCTACACTAACGATCTTTCCGGTGAAACGTCTATTTCCCGCGAGATATGTGGCGGTTTCATCTTTCTGAAAAAGTTTGTCATTATATTGTTTGAGCAATTCGCCATGCCGATCCTGTAGCAACAGGGTATGATAATGGTGTAAATGGTGCTGGATAGTTTGGATAATTTCTGTAAAAGACAGCTTGCCTTGTAGGCCGTTTTGTCTGAACGATGTCGTTTTGTGCTGAATGTCTTCTGGGAACATAGTTTGATATACATTTAAGCCAATGCCGATTATTGCACTTGTCAGATTATATCCCGATACTTTGCTCTCAATTAATAAACCACAGATTTTCTTTTTTTCTATAAATATGTCATTAGGCCATTTTATTGAAATGTCTTTGTTGACATAATGGCGGATAGTATCGTGCAGGGCTAAACTGCTGATTACGGTTAAAAAAAAATGTTTGGATATGTCAAGTTTATGAAGCTCTAAATATATACTCACCGTTAAATTCTGTCCAGGTTCAGCTATCCATAACGAGCCACGCTGACCTCGTCCCTGTGTTTGTGTTTTTGCCATAATGGCAGTAAGTTGAGGGAGTGGCTTGAAATTTGTCATTAAATTTTTTAAATAATCGTTTGTCGACGTTGTTTTGTTCAAAACAATTATGTAGCGAGACAAATAATGTCCAAAAATTGTATTATTTTGCAAAAGAATACTGTTTTTAAAGTTTTAATGTAAAACTATACTATTTCTTAATGAGTAAAAAGAAAAATTTAGGATTGTCGAACAAGTTAGCGGAAGTGGTTGTCCATGGTATGCAGGAGAAGAAAGGTAACGAAATCGTGAAGCTGGATATGAGAGAGATTAACGCTACAGTTTCCGATTATTTTGTGATATGTCATGCAGATTCAAATATTCAGGTAAACGCAATAGCCAAAAATATAGAGGACGAAGTGTATAAAGCTTTTGGAGAAGAGCCTTGGCATAAAGAAGGATTAGGTAATGGGGAATGGATACTACTGGACTTTGTGGATGTGGTAGTTCACATTTTTAAAACGGAGAAACGCAGTCATTACCGCATAGAAGATCTTTGGGGCGACGCGAAAATCGAAACCTACCAAAGTGCATAAATAGCAGTTAGAATAAGAGAGTTATACGTAAATAATGAAGAAGATTCCTAATAAAAAAATCACACCGATCCCTCCAAAATTCAATATGATGTGGATTTATATTGCCATGATCATAGGGTTTATTGCGCTTAACTATATGTATAGTGGTAGTGGAGCAAAGGAAACCACCTACGAGAAATTTGAAAAAGATATGCTTCGTACAGGGGATGTGGAGAAATTGATTGCATACAACAAGGGTAATATTGTCGAGGTCGAAGTATATATTAAGAAAGATAAGCTTCAAAATGACCCCAAATATAAAGAGGTTGCACCAGCCGAAAATACAATAAGTTTTTCTTCGTCTACCGGACCTCAATATATATTTTCAGAAGGTTCGGCTGAGATTTTAAATGAGAAATTGCGTGAGTCTCAAAATGATTTGCCAGAAGATGTGGCGAAGATATCCGCTAAGTGGGAAGAACGCACAAATGCCTGGGGAGGATTTTTTATATCATTTATTCTTCCGTTAATCATTATCGTAGCTTTATGGATGTTTTTGATGCGTCGTATGAGCGGTGGCGGAGGTGCTGGTGGAGGAGCTATTTTTAATATAGGCAAATCAAAAGCACAACTATTTGATAAGGAATCTCAAATTAACGTTACTTTCAACGATGTTGCCGGATTAGAAGAAGCGAAGACGGAAGTTATGGAAATCGTAGATTTCCTTAAAAATCCGAAGAAGTATACAAACCTGGGAGGCAAAATCCCGAAGGGAGCATTGTTAGTAGGCCCCCCGGGAACAGGAAAAACTTTATTGGCAAAGGCTGTTGCAGGTGAAGCGCAAGTACCATTTTTTTCCTTATCCGGCTCTGACTTTGTTGAGATGTTTGTAGGTGTAGGAGCATCGCGTGTTAGAGACTTGTTTAAGCAGGCGAAAGAAAAGGCTCCTTGTATTATATTCATCGATGAAATTGATGCAATAGGTCGTGCCCGCGGAAAGAACTCTGTTATGGGTGGCAATGATGAACGCGAAAACACCTTAAACCAGCTTTTGGTCGAAATGGATGGTTTTGGTACAAACTTAGGTGTAATCATTCTAGCTGCAACAAACCGTTTGGATGTTTTGGATTCAGCACTGCTACGACCAGGACGCTTTGATCGTCAAATTTCGATAGATAAACCGGATTTGATTGGTCGTGAGCAAATATTTAATGTGCACTTAAAGCCATTGAGGTTGGCTGAAGGTGTGGACGCGAAGAAACTCTCAGCACAAACACCTGGTTTTGCAGGAGCAGAGATCGCGAATGTTTGTAACGAAGCGGCCTTGATTGCAGCACGTAAGAATAAGACGGCGATAGAAATGCAAGATTTTCAGGATGCTATTGATCGTGTCATAGGAGGTTTAGAGAAAAAAAATAAGATTATTTCTCCTGAAGAGAAGAAGATTGTTGCTTATCATGAGGCTGGCCACGCTATTGCAGGGTGGTTTTTGGAGCATGCTGATCCTTTGGTTAAGGTATCCATCGTTCCGCGCGGGGTAGCAGCTTTGGGTTACGCCCAATATCTGCCTAAAGAACAATTTTTATATACTACGGAACAACTTATGGACAGCATGTGCATGACTATGGGGGGGCGTGTGGCGGAAGATATTACTTTCGGACGAATCTCTACAGGAGCACAGAATGATTTGGAGCGCATCACAAAGCTGGCCTATGCGATGACTGCGGTATACGGGATGAACGATAAGGTTGGTAATGTTTCCTTCCGGGATAGTTCCGGCGAATCGCAGTTTCAGAAGCCGTATTCGGACCAAACTGCTGAGTTGATTGATGATGAAGTGCGTCAGCTCATTTCATCAGTCTATGAACGTACAAAACAACTATTGTTAGAAAAACGGGACGGACTAATTAAAATTGCCGAGAAACTGTTGGAGAAAGAAATATTGTTCCAGGCAGATTTGGAAGAAATTTTAGGTAAAAGACCTTTTACACACCGTACGACGTATGACGAGTTTGTAAATGGAGGTGCAGATGGTGGAGGTGTACCTCCTACAGAATACCCGCTTCCTACTATACCTGAGGAAACTAATAACACGGACATCCGCCCGACACCATCTTCTTCAGAGGAAGCGAGCAGTTAATTTCTTTGGCCGGCGGAACCATAGGTGTATGAATATTAGGAACACGACAGCAAAGGAACGTATGTTGAAGAAAGTGCGACAAGCCTTGCTTCAAAAAAGCGAGAATCCATACCTCGATTTGGAAGATTCGCCTTTGTATATTGAAGAGAGTGAGCCTTCTGATGTAACCTTTGCAAGAGAGTTGAATGCTGTTTCAGGAAATTTTATTTATTGCGACGGAGAAATTGCTGTTGTGGAGAATTTAATAGCTGTTGTTGAGGAATGTAATATTCGAAAAATTCATATTTGGGAACCTTCTTTACAACAGATGTTAAAGCAATATGGTTTTCCTTTTCTAACCAATAGGACAAATTATGAAGATGCCGATGCTGGCATTACAAGTTGTGAGGCCTTGATAGCACGAAATGGAAGTGTTTTGATTTCAAATGCCAATATGAGTGGGAGAGTTTTAAGTATATATCCTCCAATTCATATTGTACTTGCAAAGGCTTCAAAGATAGTAATGGATATCAAACATGGTTTATCGATGATTAAGGAAAAGTATGGTAATCAAATCCCGTCTATGATAAGCGTCATTACCGGTCCGGCTAGAACCACTAGTATAGAGAACAAACTAATAGTAGGGGCTCATGGTCCTAAAAGCCTATATGTATTTTTGATAGAAGATAGATTCTGATTTATGTTACAATATCTGTATACTACGCCGGTGGCAAGCGTTATCTTTGCCATAACCATCGCTACTAGTGTATATGCTTTTTCTAACCCTCACCTGTATGGGAACATGATGCTCAATCCCTATAGTATACATCGTGACAGATCGAAATGGATAACTGTTTTTACCAGTGGAATTATACATGCGGATTGGATGCACCTTATTTTTAATATGGTGACATTCTTTTATTTTGGCTTTGCATTGGAGAATATATTTGTGCAGGTAAATGGTCCAATAGGGCACTTATACTTCGGTTTATTGTATATTGTTAGTTTAGTGTTAAGTGATATTCCTACTATCGTGCAACAAAAGGACAATCCCAGTTATTATAGCTTGGGAGCCTCGGGGGCGATATCAGCGGTTCTCTTCAGCTTCATACTTTTTTATCCAAAAGCAGAATTGCGTATATTTTTTGCTATTCCTATGCCAGCCTATCTGTTTGCTGTACTTTATATAGGTTATTGTATCTGGGCGTCCAAAAAATCAGCAGATCGGATCAATCATGATGCGCATTTATTTGGGGCACTTTCTGGTCTTTTAATTACGATTATTTTACATCATTGGATTATTGGACATTTTGTTGATCAGTTTTAGCCGGCCCAATTACCACGATCTAAACTTCTGAATTGTATGGCTTCTGCTAAATGATAGTTTCGGATATTTTCCGATCCTTCCATGTCGGCTATCGTACGGGCGACTTTTAAAATTCTATCGTAAGCACGTGCGGAAAGGTTTAGCTTTACCATGGCCGTTTTCAAAAGACTTTTTCCGGTGTCGTCAATGACGCAAACCTCCCGTAGTAATTTAGAATCCATATGAGCATTGCAATGGACTTGTTTATGATGCTGAAACCGTTCCTTTTGAATTTTGCGGGCTTGTACAACTCTTAATCTGATGCTTTCGCTCTTTTCGGCACTTTTTGTACTTGTCAGTTCTTTGAAAGGTACAGGTGTGACCTCCACATGGAGGTCGATGCGGTCTAAAAGAGGGCCAGAAACCCGGCTTAAGTACCGCTGGACGACAGAGGCTCCGCATATACATTCCTTGTCAGGATGATTATAATATCCGCAAGGACAAGGATTCATGGAAGCAATCAACATAAAGCTAGCAGGATACTCTACCGTAAATTTAGCTCTTGAGATTGTTATACTGCGCGATTCTAAAGGTTGTCTCATAACTTCCAATACTGTTCGTTTGAATTCAGGTAACTCGTCCAAAAACAAGACTCCGTTGTGTGCCAGCGATATCTCTCCCGGTTGT
Organism: Sphingobacterium sp.; assembly: GCA_040392845.1. Classification (GTDB taxonomy): domain Bacteria; phylum Bacteroidota; class Bacteroidia; order Sphingobacteriales; family Sphingobacteriaceae; genus Sphingobacterium. The sequence goes on from JBEBVG010000029.1 coordinate 20,136, forward strand.
GGAGTGGTTCCTCCACCTACTAAGGCTACATCAGATATGGTGTGATGCGGAGCGCGGAATGGACGTATATGCAATAAGGATTGGGAGGTTGAGAGTTGACCTGCTACGGAGTGTATTTTTGTTGTTTGGAGAGATTCTTCTATAGTCAGAGGGGGAAGGATGGTAGGCAAACATTTCGCAAGCATTGTCTTTCCAGCTCCCGGAGGGCCAATAAGAATTACATTATGGCCTCCTGCAGCAGCAATTTCTAAAGCTCTTTTTATATTTTCCTGCCCTTTAACATCGGCGAAATCCACTTCGTAATTATTAATTTTCAGCGAAAACTCCTTTTCAATATCTACATGTGTTATCTCGATTAATTTTCTTTTTTCAAAGAAATCAATTACTTCATCTAGCCGGTCTATTCCAATGACTTTGAGACCAGATACGACAGCTGCTTCACGTGCATTTATTTTAGGTAACACTATTCCTTCGAATCCTTCCTTTTTTGCCTGAATGGCAACAGGCAGAACTCCTTTAATGGGTTGAATTGTTCCGTCCAGTGAAAGCTCACCGAGCAGGATGTAGTTTTTCATAACCTCACTGGCAATCTGCCCGGAAGCAGCCAAAATACCGATAGCTATACTCAGATCATAGGAAGAACCTTCTTTTCTGATATCTGCAGGAGCGAGGTTTACGACAATCTTTTGCCGGGGCATACGATATCCTATTGTAGAGATAGCACTCTCTATCCGCCGTAAACTTTCTTTCACTGCATTATCCGGGAGACCCACAATATGGTATTTTGTGCCTGTCGATATATTTACTTCAACTGTAATGATAGCAGCCTCTATTCCATACACTGCGCTACAATATGTTTTTACTAACATCGATATTTTTATTATTTTTAGGTAAATTTAATGAAATTTATGTTAATAAAATATTTTGTCAAAAACGAATCTGTTTTTTATATATTGAAAAATAATAATTGTATATTGTGTTAACAGAAAAAGTCGAAAAAAAGTAAACCATTCTCTTTTTCCTGTGTTTAATTGAATATAGAATGTTGATTTTTTAAGTAATTATATTGGTACATGAACGATAGTGGAAAAGTAGTCACAGCCTTGCTGGCAGGGTTAGCCGCAGGAGCTGTATTAGGGATTTTATTTGCTCCGGATAAAGGATCGGAGACTAGAGACAAGCTTAACGAATCTTTAACTGATTTGGGAGAAGCGATTAAAGAACGTGCGGAAGAGCAGTTTGATCAATTAAATGACTTCAAAGAGAAGATATTATCAGCAGTGAGAGCTAAGCTTTCAAAGGCTGAAGAGAGCCTCGACGAAGAAATTGAGGAGCATGCATAATATTGTTATGCTATGCTAACAGGAAATAAGATGGAAAAGATAAACAAGGCGCATGAATGAACAAAAATTTTCCTTGTCAGGGAGCTTTCAAAAGGCTAAAGAGTATATTGATACACAGATTGAGTTAGTACGACTAAAAGCCATAGCTAAAAGTGCACGTATCGTGGGTGCCGTAGTAGTAGATATTAGTAAACTGCTATTAGGGATGATCGTCGTATTTTTCTTTTCTCTGGCATTAGGCTTTTATTTGGGCGAGCTATTGGGAAGCAACGCCCTGGGTTTTTTGGCAACAGGGGGTATATTTTTGATTTTTCTTTTGTTAGCTAGTGTATTTTCTTCAAAATTAGAGACAAAATTCATGGACTTGACCATACGTAAAGTTCTCGGTAAATGGAAGGAAGATGAGGAAGATGTTAACAACTCGGCGCCTATAAATAATGAAAATATTGATGATGTAGAAACTCATGAACGTAAAAATCCATAATATAGCGGAGCTAAGAGAGGAGATAGTACGATTGACCCAACTTAAGAATGAACAGGAAGCCTATTTATCAAATCAATATATGTTGCTGCGTAAAAAAGTTGAAGCCCCTGCTCGCCTATTGGAAACGTTGACTTCCAGTATTCCTGGTGTTGATCTGGTGAAAGGACTATTTTCTTCTGTTTTATCGAAGGGAAAATCAGATAGTAAATCGGATTGGCTTACGAACACGTTACGTGTTGGCATTCCTTTGGTGTTGAATAAGACATTGCTTAAAAATGTGGGGTGGTTAAAGAAATCTCTGGTACTTTTACTTTCTGAGCGTGCTGTAGGCCAAGTAAATCAAGATAAGATAGGAAATGCTATATCTAAGGTTGCTGACTTTGTGCGGCCGAATAAAAAAAAGAAGCGACATAATAATCTCCCTCCGTTGGAAGATATGCAGCTGGATCGACCCGATTTTGGCATTCCCCCAGATAGTGAAACATCTTAGGAAATCATGCCTTTAAAATCTTCATAAGCTAACTTAATCCCTTCTTCCAAAGGGATTTTGTGTTTCCAACCTAGGTGATGGAGTTTAGACACATTCATCAATTTACGTGGTGTGCCATCTGGTTTGCTACGGTCAAAAGAAATGTCCCCCTCGTAGCCGACAACATTTTTAATGAGAAGAGCCAGATCTTTTATCGAAATATCTTCCCCAACGCCAATGTTAATAAACTGCGCCTCATTATATTCTTGCATTAAGAAAACACAAGCGTCTGCCAGATCAGAAGAAAAAAGGAACTCACGGCGTGGGGTGCCTGTTCCCCAGATGACAACTTCCGGAGCGTTGCTTTCTTTTGCTTCATGAAAACGCCTGATCAAAGCGGGAAGAACATGTGAATTTTCAGGGTGATAGTTGTCATTATAACCATATAAATTCGTAGGCATAACAGATATAAAGTTACAGCCATATTGAGTACGATAAGCCTCACACATTTTTATCCCAGCGATTTTCGCAATAGCGTAAGGTTCATTAGTTGGCTCCAGTGTACCGGTCAGTAGATACTCTTCTTTCAATGGCTGAAGAGCCATCTTTGGATAAATGCAGGATGATCCCATAAACATCAATTTCTTAGCACCGTGAGCATAGGACTGATGTATAACGTTGTTTTGTATGGCAAGATTGTCGTAGAGAAAATCTGCACGGTAGGTGTTGTTAGCTAGAATACCCCCAACCTTAGCTGCTGCCAAAAATACGTATTCGGGTTTTGCTGTATAGAAAAAATCGGCGACAGCATGCTGGTCACGGAGATCGAGCTCCTGTGATGTCCGTGTAAGGATATTTTTAAAACCATCTGCCTGAAGTTTTTTCAAAATAGCAGATCCAACCATTCCTCTATGACCGGCAACATATATCTTGTCTTTTTTTTCCACAACGAGTTTATCGATTATTACAAACTTAGACAAAAATGTCTGAAATTTTTTTATAGAAGAAATATAAGATTATTTTTGCGGCAATAATAGGAGTTTATGGGTAAGGATAAGCTAAGGAAATTTGCAGAAGTGGCTACGTTCAGAAACGTAGTCCAGTTAGATGCCGGACAAGCGTATAAAGGTCGATGGTCATCCGGTTTTTTTGGAAACAATAAGCCTTTGGTGTTGGAGCTAGCTTGTGGAAAGGGTGAGTATACAGTCAATCTAGCCAAAATGTTTCCGGATAGGAACTTTCTTGGAATAGATTATAAAGGCAATAGGATATGGCGGGGAGCAAAGACAGCTATAGAAGAGGGAATTGACAACGTTGGCTTCTTGCGTATCCAGATTGAGACTATTCTCGACTATTTTGCAAAAAATGAGGTGTCTGAAATATGGATTACTTTTCCTGATCCCCAACCACAAGATAGCAGAGAAAAGAAAAGATTGACCAATCCTACTTTTTTAGCAAAATATAAACATATCCTCCAGGAAGAGGGAATTATGCATCTCAAAACAGATAATGATGGTTTCTATGCTTACACATTAGAACAAATTAGTCTTCAAAAGCTGCCTAAACTCAAAGAAACAACGGATTTATATCGCTCAGAGTTGATAGATGCAATACTTTCCATCAAAACTTATTATGAGCGCAAGTATTTGGCAGAGGATAAAAATATTAATTACGTCCAGTGGCAGTTTAA
>JBEBVG010000030.1:0-23975 GCA_040392845.1 Sphingobacterium sp.
CTGGAGATGGAATACACACAATATCTTGCCAGCGGAAATGCACCTAGTGAGCAAGTAAAATGTTATATCGTCCAGCAATTGCTGACCTCTAAACTCCTCTCCCAACAAGCAGCAATCGATTCAATTGAGGTTTCGGAAAATGAAGTCGATGACAATCTGAATCAACGTATTCGTGTGATGACACAGCGTGCAGGAGGGCGAGAACGTCTGGAAGAATTCTTAAACCGATCGATTCTACAGCACAAAGAGGAAATGCGTCCGATGGTAGCGGAACAGCTCAAAGGCAATAAAATGCAGCAACAACTGGTCTCTAATATCGATGTCACTCCTCAGGAAGTTAAAAATTACTTTGAAAGTCTGGACAAAGATTCGCTGCCTTATTTCGATACGGAGATCGAGTATTCACAATTAGTATTAAAACCGGTACTTACACGTGAGGAAAAAGAACAATTTCGAGAAAAAGCGGAAGGCTATCGAACACAAATTGTAAACGGTTCAGATTTTGGAACAATCGCTCGTTTTTACTCAGAGGATGGATCTGCTCCGTTTGGTGGAGAGCTGGATTATTCAACACGGGACAACTGGGTAAAAGAATTCTCGGCACAGGCTTTCAAGCTGAAAGAAGGAGAAATCTCGCCGGTATTTGAAACCCAATTTGGCTATCATTTTTTGCAAGTTCTTGACAGAAGAGGAGAAGAAGTAAAAGTAAGACACCTTCTCATCCGTATAAAACCAACCGCTGCTGCCTTAGAACGCACCAAATTAAAGATAGATAGTATAGCTACACAAATAGCTAATAAAAAAATTGATTTTAATACAGCGGCATCTGTTTACTCCGACGACAACAACACCAAATACAATGGAGGAGTCGTTGTGAATATGGAAGATCGCTCTACGCTTATTCCTGTCAACCAGCTGGATGATGTCTCGGTCTTCAATGCTATCGATCCGCTAAAGCCAGGCGAAGTATCCAAGCCTGTACTTTATACCGACAAGGCCAGCGGGGAAGCGACCTACCGCATCTATTACTTAAAATCACGTATTGCTCCTCATAAGGCCAACCTTGACCAGGACTTTGCTAAAATCAAAGAAGCGGCAAGACAAGACAAAGTCAATAGAACGTTAAGCGAATGGTTCGAGACACGCCGGGAAAGTACATACATCGACATTAACCCCGATTTTCTATCGTGTGGTGAGCTTAAAATATGGACTTCTGACAATAATGAGATGACGGTGTCTAAATAACACCTTTTTATCGCTCAAACAGCATTTCCAGAATCACTTTCCATTGAAAGTCTTCGTTTAACTGCCAGATACGGACGTAATTAAACTTTACAGCTTTCTCTTTGGTATGGACGGTAGCAGTACCTTGAGAATAGGCATATTCTCCGCTATATGCTCTACCTACCGAGACAGGTTCAGTAATAATATCTATCCGCTGTTTTTTCAAAAAGGCCATAACATTAGCCTTTCCTATAATCTCTTCCTGCCAGGGATAGTAAAAGCGAGCATCGTTTGTCAGAAATTCCCGATAGCCGGCTTGATTATCAGCTTTGAGGATAGTAGAGAAAAGCTCATCTGTCGAGAAGATAATATCCTCACGTTGCTTTAAACGCTCGCGCGACCGGTGCTTGAGGTACCAGGAATTATCCGGCTCAAAATAAAGCAGATCGGCGGCATTTCCTTTTCCAAAATTTTCCACTTCTGCCCGTATGGCTACTTTCCACGTTCCCTTTTTATCACGTCTCCAGACAGTAAGATATTGACCGTATCGTTTGATTGCCCCCATTTTCTGAAATTCCATCTTGCCGGAAGAAACTCCCCAATCCAAACTTTTGGCGACCAGCGCAAAATTAGGCTCCCAAGACATCACATCCGCGATATTCGGTCTATTGGTCAGATAGTTGAACGCATTAACAGCAGAAGGGACATAAAACACCGATTCCTTGTCGATGATCGACATGAATGCTGCATGTGGACTTTCCCTTTGTGACATCCGGGCGGCGTTACGATCAACGGAGATCAGTCCGCCAACCTTCTCAGGTAACTGGGCGTAAAGCGGGTAAACAGCTGCAATATAGAAGACGACAAATAAAATATAAATTAGCTTTTTAGAATTCATTTCATCTATTTTGCAATTCCACTTATCAAATCTTATTCCAAAGTGTTCCGTCTTTGCTATCTTTTAACTGAATACCTATTGCAGACAGCTCATGGCGAATACGATCTGAGGTTGTAAAATCTTTATTCTTTTTGGCTTCGTTACGGATATTAACAATAATATCCATTAGCTTATCTGTATGTTCATTATCAGCACCTGCCTGCTCTTCTTTCAGTCCCAGCACATCAAAAACAAAATGCTGTATAAGTTCTTTCACCATCGCCAAAGCAGTTGCATCGATCTGCTGGTTGCCATCGTAAATCGAGTTTATTAAGCGCACCAGTTCAAATAATTCGGCGATGAGTACGGGACTGTTAAAATCGTCATCCATAGCAGTATAGCAACGCACTCGCAGAGCGGGTATATCGACATCAATCTTATTCTGATTTGCAGGTACAATTTTATCCAATAAACCTATTGCTGCCATTAACCTTTTATAACCTTTGTCTGCTGCCTCTAAAGCTTCGTTCGAGAAATCCAACGTGCTTCTATAATGTGCCTGCAACATAAAGAAACGTACAGCCATAGGAGAATATCCTCGCTTAAGGAGTGTATGGTTGCCTGTAAATAATTCCCCGGGTAAAAAGCCATTGCCTGCAGACTTGGACATACGTGCACCATTGACGGTAAGCATATTCGTATGCATCCAATATTTGGCAGGCTGAACATGGTTGCATGCCTCCGACTGTGCGATTTCGTTGGTATGATGTGTTGCCGCCAAATCCATACCTCCGCCATGAATATCAAATTGGTCACCCAAATATTTACGGCTCATCGCCGAGCATTCGATATGCCATCCAGGAAAACCTACACTCCAGGGAGCCGGCCAACGCATGATATGTTCGGGCTTTGCTTTAATCCATAATGCAAAATCCAAACGTCCACGCTTCTCATCCTGTCCACCTAGCTCACGGGTATTGTTCAGTAAGTCTTCCAACTTCCGATTGGTTAAAATGGTATAGTTGTGTTCCTTAATATATTTATCCACATCAAAGTACACTGTACCGCTGACCTCATAAGCATAGCCATTTTCTATAATCTGCTTGACCATTTCGATCTGTTCCGAAATATGTCCCGTAGCCGTAGGTTCGATACTGGGTGGCAACGTGTTAAATAAGCGTAGTACATCATGGAAGCCTAACGTATACTTCTGTACGATCTCCATAGGCTCCAACTGTTCAATTTTCGCCTTTTTAGCAAATTTATCCTCTCCTTCATCATTATCGCCTTCAAGGTGCCCTGCATCCGTAATGTTACGTACATAGCGGACTTTATAACCCAAATGCAATAAGTAACGATATATCAGATCAAAAGACACAAAAGTCCGGCAATTGCCCAGATGCACGTCGCTATATACTGTGGGGCCACACACATACATCCCGACAAGGTTAGGATGTAGAGGTTCAAATTTTTCTTTTGTGCGTGTTAATGTATTATAAACGGTCAGGTTATGTTGCATAAAAATAATTACGAATTAGAAAATCATCTCAAGTCTAAAATCTAACATCTACCACCTACTTCTGTCTAAAAAATATCTGGATAGGAACACCCTTGAAATCAAAGTTCTCCCGCAGTTTATTTTCGACAAACCGCTTATAAGGATCTTTGATATACTGCGGCAGATTACAAAAGAACGCGAACATGGGCGATCTTCCCGGGATCTGAGTAATATATTTGATTTTAATATACTTTCCTTTGATTGATGGTGGTGGATAACTCTCAATCACTTCCAACATCACCTCATTGAGCTTGGAGGTAGAAATTCGTTTCGTTTTATTTTGGTAAACTTCCATTGCCGCTTCTACGACCTTGAAAATACGCTGCTTTTCCGTCACTGAAGTAAAGATGACCGGCACGTCCGTAAAAGGTGCGATTTTCTCTTTGATTCGGGCTTCAAACTCTTTCGATGTTTTGTGATCTTTTTCTATCGTGTCCCATTTATTGACGACGATCATCACTCCTTTTTTGTTTTTTTCAGCCAGGTGGAAGATATTGATATCCTGCGCTTCAATACCGTCGTTAGCATCCAACATCAGGATAACTACATCCGAATCTTCTAAAGCTTTGATAGTCCGCATAACTGAGTAAAACTCGATATCCTCATTTACTTTAGATTTCCTACGCAGTCCAGCCGTATCAACCAATAGAAATTCATACCCAAACTGGTTGTAATGTATGCGTATCGAGTCCCGTGTGGTACCTGCTATGGATGTTACAATATTCCGGTCAGCTCCAAGGAGCGCATTTGTCAATGAAGACTTACCTACATTGGGGCGCCCGACAATAGTAATCTTTGGAAGACTACTCTCTTCCTCCTCTTCCTCCGGATCCGGGAAATGAGAAACAACGGCATCTAGCAACTCTCCCGTGCCGGAGCCTGTAGCAGATGAAATATTGAATACTTCACCGAGGCCGAAAGCATAAAACTCGGCGGAGTCGTGATGTAGTTTAGCGTGATCGACTTTGTTGGCTACAACGTATACAGGTTTCGAGCTTCGACGCAAAATATCTGCTATGTCATCATCCAGATCAGTAGTTCCGGTAGTTACATCCACCATAAAGAGGACTACAGAAGCCTCTTCGATAGCAATATGTACCTGATCGCGTATTGCTTCTTCAAATACATCGTCAGAACCATGAACAAAACCTCCTGTATCAATTACTGTAAACTTCTTACCAATCCATTCGGCTGTCTCATAATGACGATCCCGGGTTACACCACTAAAGTCATCTACAATCGCCTTGCGACTCTCTGTCAACCTGTTAAATAAAGTTGATTTACCTACGTTGGGACGACCTACGATCGCTACGATATTTGCCATATTTCTTTGTCTTGATACTAATAAAGTGCCTGTGAAGCACATTTTTGTTAAAGCCTACAAAGTTACGTAATAAAGTTGGTAAAAACAGGGGGAACAATAAAGGGTTGTCCTAGAACAACCCTTTAAAATGATGAAGAATAACGAAGTTATAGCTTTTTAATCCGGATATTTCGGTAGAAGACTTCGGATCCGTGGCCTAAGAAACCAATATGTCCCGAAGCCTTATTTAGTCCCGGATGGTTCTTTTTATCTAAAGTTCCGTTCTTGGAAGCTTCCTGGATATCGCCATCAACGATAACCTGTCCGTTTAAAGTGACTTTGATCTTACTTCCCTGGATACGGATCTCCTCTTCATTCCATTCACCCATAGGCTTTAGTGCTCCTCTTTTTGCGGGAATAATCCCGTATACCGATCCGTGATATTGATAGGGTGCCAGCTTTTTATACACTTCCGCATCATCGTCCAGCACCTGTATTTCATAGCCCAAATAAGCCGCATCCCCCTCCAATGGAGCACGTATACCGATCCCGTTGTTTGCGCCGGGAGTTAATTTGAACTCGAACCGATATACAAAATCGCCATATTCCTCTTTGGTATACATATTTTTGCCAAACTTAGCATTTGGGTTTGCACGAATAACACCTTCTTCATTGATTTCATACGCCGGCGTAGAGGTCCATTTATCCAGGCTAGCACCATCAAACAGCATCTCAAAGCCTTCTTTCTTCTCCTGATCGCTCAGCGAAAAGATCTGTTTTCTTGGTAATTCTTTCACAAAGATATTCCGGTACCATACTTTCGAGCCATGCGCCTGAAGTTCGATCTGCTCAAACGGGAAAATAGATTGTTTACGGTCCCAGAAATTTTCCAGGGTCGTGCCGTCAACCACCAATTCGCCATTTAACCAAACCCATACTTTATCGTCAACCATCCTGATTTTAAAAGTATTCCAATCGCCGAGCGGATTATCCGCGACTTTTAAGGGTTTGGATTCATGAACCTTATTGTTGTAAAGTCCGCCGGAGCCTACCTCTGCACCCACATTCGTCCTGGAAATATCCCATATCTGCACTTGTGGAGTCCCTCTCAGGTATACACCCGCATCGGGTTCCTTACCATTCTTGTCCAGTTTCCAATCTACCAACATCTCAAAATCGCCATACTGTTTGATCGTTGCGATATTTTTTCCCTGCCCCCCAAATACCAGATCGCCATCCACAGCAGACCAGCTGTCACGCATTTCTTTATCTGCGACAACCTGCTTTTCTGCCAGCTCTTTTGCTGACATATTTGCACGTTTGATCGGATTTTCCACAAGCCCTTTCCACCCGGCCAGATCTTTACCGTTAAAGAGAGACACGTAACCCTCACCACTTGGCATTTCGGCTAAATGACGCGTGATAGCTTCACTTAGATATGAACTTTCGCTTCCAGATAGATTATTTTTCGCCCGCTCTAACCATGTGCGAACATCAGGACCGACAAAGGAAGTATTATCCATCGCGACATTCATCACCACGTCTGTTGCAACGCTCTTAAGTTGCTCATCATCGAGCAAAGTACTCGCAAAAGCCAAAGCCTGGTATGTTCCTGTTGCTTTTAAGCTACTTAATGCAGATTTTCGTTGTGTATCTGTTTTGGCCAGTTCGAAAGCTTCTCGTAACAACAGTGTTTTCTGTTCATCTTTTAGATCACTTGCATTAACCTGCTTGATAAAGCCTCCAAAAACAGTATTAAAACTTTTGGCATCTTTCTCTGTACGTAATAGCTGCGTAAGAGTTTTCAATGATGATGTATTGGACCATGAGGCTAGCGCCTGTATAGCATCCTGACGCGAGACGTTACTGCTACTAAGATAATTTTCAACAGCTTTTAACGACACACTTCCGCCTTCACCCGCAAAAACAGGGAAGTACTTTGCTGCTGATGGCGCAGCAGATTTAGAAATATTTGCCGTCAGACGTTGGACCTTTGCATCCCGGTCGTTGGCATATAACAATGCTCCAACAGCAGCCTGTTGCACATATTTTATATGGTCATCTTCTGCTTTCCCCAGCACATCAATAATTTTCTCAAAATCATTATCATTTACCACAGTCGGCAATGCTTTATAAGCTGCTGATCTTACCTTGGCATCTGCAGTCTTCCCTATCAGTTCAAACACCGCCTGTGATGATTCTGTATTTGAACGCTGGCTCAAAACGTCTAGCAGCACCAGCTGTGTGCCCACATCCGCCGTACCCAGTGCTCCGTTGATCTGGCTGACAACATCTGTACCTTTAGAACTTAATAAGATCGTCTTGATAGCCTCTTGCTCGTCACTGTTCGCTGTCGGCAACTGTGCCAGCAGGAAAGCTGTATTGTTACCGTTGGACAACGTAGATAGTGCTTTTATCGCGGCAATGCGCGCCACCGGCTCTTTTAAAGAAGCATAGCTCTTTTCTACAGCAGGAGCCGCCGCTACCATATTATTGTCCGCTAAAAACTGTAAAATATCTTCCTGTACCTCAGGACTTACCTTTTTGAGAGAAGAGGTCAGCTTCTTGACATCGGATGTAGAGGCACGCTCCTTTAGCAGGTCCAATGCAACATTACGCAAGTTGGCATCCGTACCCAAAGCAAGTTTCAGCAGTTCCTTTTTCTGTTTCTTTGTAGGATCTAATTTGGCCAAAAGCTCTAAAGCACCCACCCTGGCCCCTATAGCCTGGGTATCCGTAGCTTCTCCATAAAAACCGGACACCAATCGGATTGCTTCTTTCTTGTGGCCTATTGCAGCCAGGTGTTCTGCATAATTCAGCGCTAATGCCGCTGTGCTTGAGTTATCGAGCTTATAGTTTACAGTCTTAGCCTTATTTGCAAAGTAATCGTAGGACTTTAGCGTACCTGTCTTACTCAGCGTGGTTAAAGCAACACGTCCGAAATTGTCGGAGCTATAGACCTGCAGTAGTTCCAATATCCTGTCCTCTGCACCCTGTGCTCCTAACTCTCCTATAGCTCCTACGATAGCCGTGGCAACTTTCTCACTTGAGGCTTGCCGCAAACCCTCGTTTAATGCTTTTGCTGCATTTTCCGAATGGATTCCACTCAGGACTCGTGCCGCCTTTTCTGCCAAGTATTCATCCGAAAGGTAGCCGGATACCGCCGCTACCGCTTCGTCCTTCGCACAGAATTTCAGCAGTTCCAACACATAGCCTTTATTGTCGGCGTCCTCCAACTTATCCAGTGCCTGAAGCAGCCCCTGTATGTAGGTAGCCCTCAGCTCCTCCTTCCCGGACTGCATGACGTACAACGCATATGAATTGCTGGCATACTCAATAGGTGCATTGTTCGCTCCCTGTGGCTTAAGACCCGAAAGCAGGGCAGCGGCATCATCAGCCGTAAAACCTTCAAGTTCCTTCATCGCCGAGAGGAACTTAGCCGCTTCTTCCGCGGGCTGCTGCGCCAGTACATCAGCGATTTTTGTCGCAGTGGTCCTATGCGCAGGCTGCTGGGCATATACTGCTCCCTGCAGCAAAAATAAAATGGATAAAGTATTAAAAATCTTTTTCATGAGATAGATACATTAGATGGTCCAGGGACCGCGCATGGGTTGATAAATTAATCTATTGGCTGCTTCATCGTTCACAAATTCCTGTTTTGAGGAATCAAAGTGCAGCGTGCGGTTCAGTCGCAACGCCGCCAGTCCCAGGTTGACCAGCGTACAGGAGTAGTACCCGTTCTGTTCGTTCAGCGCAAACTTCTGACGCGTGCGGACGGCCTCTACAAATTCTGTCATCTGCGGTGCAGGGTCGGGGTACTGTGCAAGCTTCCTCTCCAGATCCGGTATGTCCGAGACAAAGCCACGATACAGCTTGCCCTTGGGGCCATCGATATAGGCCTTACCGACTTCTGTACCTGCGCCGTCCAGGATAATTTGGCATCCGTCTGCGTAGGTATAGGTAATTTTGCGCCATGTACCTACGGCATCGGAATGCTGCTGAGGAGCGTCTACTTCTATTTTTACAGGGCTTTCGTTATCCTTGCCCAGGAAGTACTGTACAGGGTCGAGATAGTGCTGACCCATATCGCCAAGCCCTCCTCCGTCATAATCCCAGTAGCCACGGAATGTCGTATGCACACGGTGGGCACTGTAAGGCTTATGCGGTGCAGGCCCCAGCCACATGTCATAATCCAGCTCTTTCGGCACCTGCTGCACCGGTAGGTTCTCCTTGCCTACCCAATAGAATTTCCAGTCAAAACCCGTGTGCTTGCTGATCGTAACCTTAAGTGGCCATCCCAGCATACCTGTATCTACCACTTTCTTGATCTTCTTGACAGGTACCCCCATACCGTAAAAATTCGCGTCGAAACGGAACCAGGTGTTCAGCCTGAAGATGTTGCCATGCTGGGCCACGGCTTCTTTCACTTTTTTCCCCTCCCCGATCGTGCGGGTCATCGGCTTCTCACACCAGATGTCCTTTCCCGAACGGGCTGCCTCGATCGCCATAGCTCCATGCCAGTGCGGTGGGGTAGCGATATGGACGATGTCGACCTCTGGATTCTGGATAAGTTCCCGGAAATCGTGGTGCTCCTTAATTCCTCCGCCAAGCGCCTTCTGGGCGATGGCCAGGTGGCGCGTATCCACATCACATATGGCTACCGTCTTCGTACCCGCATATTTAAAGTGCCCACGGCCCATCGAACCAACGCCTATTACACCTTTGGTCAGATGATCACTCGGGGCCAGATAACCTTTCCCAAGAACATGTCTCGGAACAATCGCAAACGACGCTGCTGCAAGCATCGACTTTTTCAGAAAGTCGCGTCTGGAAGATAAATTAGGTTTAATCATGTATAAAAAATTTTAGTTCAATAAATCTAAATTCTGTTCAAAATATTTTTCAAAAGTATAGCGGACCAACCCTTTAGCATAGCCATTGTCGTCCAATGGCGACAGCTCTACCACACTATTTTTACGTATAGCATTCATCGTATACGTATTAAGACTCTGTTGGATAGGTATGGTGATCAGTGTCCCCGCCTTAGCAAATTTACCGCTCAACACAATCGATTCAGGGTTTAGGATCTGCATAAGCATAGAAATAGCTTTTCCCAGATTTCTTCCTAAAGAGGAAATTAAATCGATGGCATATTGATCACCTTTATTGGCTACCTGTATAATATGCTGGGGTTGTAGATTGTCCAGGTCAACCAGACCTTTTAATAATGTCGGCACACCAGCTTGAATGTCTGCCTTTGCCTGATTGACTAAATAAACACCTGAGGCAATAGTTTCCAGACATCCGCGCTTTCCGCAATAACATAGCTCTCCATCCTCTACGAAAACCATATGCCCCATCTCGCCAGAAAAACCATCGCTGCCCATATACACTGCCCCGTTGCTAATAATTCCCAAGCCAATGCCCCAATCCATCAAAATGACCAAAACATTCTTCTTTTGCTGCGCTGCACCATAAGTAAGCTCACTTAAAGCAGCGACTTTAACATCATTGATGACAACAACATATTTGGCGTATTTGTCACTAAGGTATGCGCTGATATTAAAATCCGCTTTACTTCCGGTATAAAACGTCTGGTTGGTAGATGTATTTGTATTAACCAAGCCCGGCATATTAACACCAATAGCGGAAATTTCATCCAAATCCACCATCATTTCAGTTAGATAGGTATCAATAACCGTAACCAGATCCTCGATCCTGGATGAATCAACATGAATTTCAAAGGTATATGACTTTGCTTCATAAACAACATTGCTATTATTGTCTAACACGACCAATCTTACTGAAAACCGCTCAATTTCGACACAGAGCACGTGAAATACACCGTCGTTAATCTGGTATAAAACCGGTCTTCTCCCGCCAATAGATTCACCTTTTTCTTTTGCAATTACAAGTCCTCTCCCGAGCAGATCAAGAATAAGCGTATTAACTGTTGGAAAACTAAGTCCCATTTCCTGAGACAGATCACCCACCGCAACCATCTCCCGTTTGAAAACTGCCTTTAAAAGTCTAACTTTATTAAGCACAGATTTCTTACTTTTCGGTGATTCCGATTTTTTTATTTGCTCCAATAACTCCTCTAGCTTTCGCATAATTCAAGTTCGAGCTTTAAAATTAATAACATTCCATTCTAAAATCAAGCATAATTTAAAAAAAGAGGAAAGTTTATTCAATTTTTTAATAAAGAAGATAGAGTTACCATATATTTGTTACAATCCTCAAAGAGGAGATGCCCTTATTACTACTCTTGGATAATACATATTTTTCTTTTACCTTTGCATCTCAAAAATTAATTATATTAAATAAATAAACATGAAATCAATTGCTATTAGCGGTTCTGTAAGACAGAACGTAGGGAAAAGAGATGCAAAAGAGTTACGTTATGAAGGAAATGTTCCTGCCGTTCTTTACGGAGGTAAAGAACAAACACATCTTTCTGTATCCGCAGCTGATTTGAAACCTGTACTTTATACCAATGATGTAGTCTTTGTAGACTTAGATATCGATGGTAAAAAAGCAAAAGCAGTCGTTCAAGACGCACAATTCCACCCTTTGACTGATCAAGTCAGACATGTAGACTTTCTAGAGCTGTTCGATGACAAGGAAGTTGCCATTAATATCCCTATTAAATTGACCGGAACTTCTCCTGGTGTAAAAATGGGTGGTAAATTAGTACAAAAACTTCGCAAACTTCGTATAAAGGCTTTACCTGCGAACTTACCTCAAGAAGTGGAAGTTCCTATGGAGTCACTCGAAGTAGGTAAATCATTCCGTGTAAATCAGATTAAACTGGAAAATGCAAAGGTATTAAATAATGCAGACGATACAATCGTATCTGTTATCATGTCTCGTGCTTTACGTCAAGCCGAACAAGAGGCTGCAAAAGCTGCTGGAAAAAAATAACCAGTTACCTTGTAAGAATATGGGAAAAGGGCGTCATTTTTGGCGCCTTTTCCTTTTTTTGCCTTTTTACTTTTTACTTTTTACTTTTACGGCATGAACTTTTTGATTGTTGGTCTTGGAAATATCGGCAAAGAATACGCAGACACTCGCCATAATATAGGTTTTATGATAGCTGATGAGCTCGCAAATCAGGCCGGCACGTCCTGGTCTGTTCTCAAACATGCTTATTATACAGAATTTAAGCACCGCGGACACCAAGTCTATGTCATTAAACCAACGACGTATATGAACCTTAGCGGTAAAGCCGTAAACTACTGGATGCAACAATTAAAAGTACCTATAGAAAATGTATTGGTGATCGTCGACGACCTCGCCATCCCTTTTGGTTCTTTACGTATCAAACCTAAAGGATCTGCCGCCGGGCATAACGGTTTGAAATCTATCGAAGCATCCTGCGGCGGACAGCATTATCCACGACTCCGTTTTGGCATCGGAGATAATTATCCCAAAGGCCGACAGATAGACTATGTGCTCGGGCCCTTCGATACGGAGGAAGCCCGGGAGCTTCCGGCACTGATTGCACATGCAGTAAAAATGGTGCATAGCTTTGTCCATATTGGTATCGAGCTGACGATGACGAATCTGAACACCAGGTAGTCTTTGCGACGAACTTCCTGATACATTTTATTACCAGCTAACCATCCTGCACTATCCTGCAATCGTTGCCGGCAACGATTGCGGAGATTTTATGCCTACATAGTATTTGATATTGAAGATCTAGTCCCTATTATTGTTTAACACTTCAAGGAAAATTTCATTATTTTCTAAAGTGTTGTTAACTGATTTATAGGCCAAAAACTAAATTCTTCAAGAAGGTGAAACACATCTATTTATTATTTCTAGTCATTTTTTCACATTCTTCTGTATTTGCTCAAGGAGGAGATATCAGAGGAACGGTGAGAAACCAGGAAACCAATGAACCGCTAGCTGGGATCTCCGTATCACTCAAAGGGACGAGTACGGTTACAGCAACAGGTGCCGACGGTAAATTTGTTATCCGCTCTTCCTCCAATCGTGTCACACTAATATTTCAGTCTGTGGGATATAAAGCACAGGAAATAGAAGCGCAAGCAAACCAAAGCCTAAATATACTATTGGAAGAAGATGTCAATATTCTTGAAGAAGTCGTTGCGATAGGATATGGCACCGCAAAACGAAAAGATCTAACCGGTTCTATAGCTTCTGTAGACGCTCAAACCATTAGTGCAGCACCTGTGTCCTCCGCCCTTGAAGCTATCCAGGGACGGGTTGCGGGATTAAATATATCCAGCACGGAAGGATCACCGGATGCCGAACTGACAGTAAGGGTAAGAGGTGGAGGCTCCATCACCCAGGACAACTCTCCATTATATATTGTAGATGGCTTTCCGGTGAGTTCAATCTCGGATATAGCTCCTAACGACATAGAGACTATTGACATATTAAAAGATGCATCGTCAACAGCGATATATGGCTCCCGAGGCGCTAATGGGGTCATCATTGTCACGACCAAATCGGGTAAAGCCGGAAAAACCAACATCAATTATGCAGTTTTCTCTGGCATTAAGAATCTGGCTAAAAAACTAAATGTATTAGACCCTGAAGATTATATATCTTGGGCGTATGAGAGAGCATTATTACGAAACAGCCCGGAGGATTATACGGACTATTTCGGCAATTGGCAAGATATAGACCTTTACAAAAATGCGCCGCAAAACAATTGGCAAGAGATTGTTTTTGGAAGGACAGGAACAAGCTTTAACCAAAATATAAATATAAACGGGGGATCTGCCAAGACAAAATATGCTGTATCACACAACTACATCAATGATAAGGCCATCATGCTCCTGTCAGGATATCAGCGCCACAATCTCAACTTTAAACTTAACCACAAGCTCTACGATAATCTGACGATAGACTTGGGCGCCCGTTTTTCAGACACCAAAATAAGTGGCGGTGGTGCGAACGAAATCAATGAAAAATCCTCTACAGATTCGAGATTGAAATTTGCAATGATCTATCCCACCTTACCCATTGCCAATCTAACCGAAATGGATGATGTCAGTGAAACCGATGCCAGCTTCAACCTTTATCACCCCGTTATCTCCATTTCGGACAACGACCAACTGGTCAGAAGAAGGCAGTATAACTTCAATGGTGCCATTACTTATGAACCTGTTCAAAACCTCAGACTACGCTCTGAAATCGGTTACGACGACTATCGTAATAACAGCGACAGATATTATGGACTGACAACCTACTATGTGCGAACAGCGGGAGCTCATGCCAATCAACCTATACTTGGCACAACGAACACGGATAGAAATACCCTCCGCAACACCAACACGATCAATTACGATTTCAAAGATCTATTCTCCACAAACCACAGTTTAAATTGGCTTGTCGGCCAGGAATACATTACAATTAAAGAAAACTATTCTGCTTATGAGTCGCGTGGTTTCCCAAAGTCTTTTGATTTTGACAAAACGAGGAAGTTGACAGGTCAAGGTACACCTATTACCCTCAACAACTTTTTTCAACCCAACGATGCCCTACTGTCATTTTTCAGCCGTGCCAACTACAGCTACAAAAGTAAATACCTCTTTGCTGCCACCTTCCGGGCAGATGGTTCCTCCAAATTCTATGACGGAAATAAATGGGGGTATTTCCCTTCTGTTTCTGCAGCCTGGAGGTTGTCTGATGAAACATTCATGGAAGACACAAAAAGATGGCTATCGGATTTAAAGATACGGGCAAGCTATGGCGAGGCGGGAAACAACCGTATCCCTGCAGGGCAAATCAACCAGGAATACCAGGTAAATAGCGAGATCTGGATCAATGGGGCAAGCAGCTATTGGGCTCCCTCCAATACGATGGCGAATAAAGATCTCAAGTGGGAGACAACTGTCACCCGCAATATAGGTCTCGACGCTTCCTTACTTAATAACAGGCTTAACTTTACCGCAGAAGCTTATCTGAATACAACTAAAGATCTATTGATACTGTTTCCTATTAGCGGTGTAGGATACAACTATCAGTATCGGAACCTCGGGGATACAGAAAATAAAGGATTAGAATTTTCCACTCATTTTGACGCCTATAGGAGTAAAAATTTTGATTTCACAGTCGCAGCTAATATAAGTTTCAACAGAAACCAGATCAAAAGCTTGGGTGGACTTGAAAAAATCGAAGGTGACCTGACCAACACAGGCTGGGCTTCCAATGAGATATTAGGCGATTATACCGCCACCGTCGGAGGACAAGTGGGTATGATGTACGGCTATGTGAGCGATGGCAGGTATGAGGTATCAGATTTTAAAGGATATATTGGCAATAAATGGGAGCTAAAAGACGATGTAGCGTCTTCTTCAGCTGTAGTAGGCACTATACGTCCAGGATCGCTGAAGCTAAAAAACATCAACGACGACAACGTGGTCAATGCCGAGGATCGTACTATCATCGGTAATGCCAACCCCAAACACACCGGAGGTTTCTCTTTGTCATCGCGTATTTTTGATTTTGATCTAGCCGCCTATTTTAACTGGAGTTACGGCAATGATGTCTATAATGCCAATAAAATAGAATATACACAGACAAGTAAATTCCACTCCAGAAACATGACGGAGGAGATGGCTGCCGGAAAGAGATGGACTAATTTACGTGCTGACGGTACCATCAGCAATGATCCGAATGAACTACAAGCTATGAATGCCAACACAAACATGTGGTCGCCGCTGACCGACCGTTTTATCTTCAGTGACTGGGCTGTAGAAGATGGTTCTTTCCTACGCTTAGCGACATTAACTGTAGGCTATACCCTGCCAAAGGAGCTTTCCAGACGTATGAAGATGGAAAAGCTCAGGCTGTATGCATCGGGATATAACCTACATATCTGGACGGATTATACAGGGTTCGATCCCGAGGTGTCTACGAGACGTAAGTCTCCGTTGACACCGGGGGTAGACTATTCAGCCTATCCGAGGAGTAGAAGTTTTGTATTTGGTTTGAATGTTAACTTTTAATCTAAGAAATATGAAATTTAATAAAATATATTTGGTATTCACCGGTGTTGCAATCTTATTTGGCTCTTGTAAACATACCTTAGACGCCCCGACACAATCTTCCCTGGACGAACAAGTGATTTTTACGACACCTGTTCTGGCCGAAGGAGCTTATACGGGCATTGTCCGTGCGATGGGTGAGGTCAATTTCCGGGCACGCTATATACCGTATTACGGAGCAAACACCGATACAGAACTGTCAAGCACTGTGGAAGAAAGCAACAGCAAGGATGCTGTCAACATTGCTAATTACAACACGAAGACAAGTAACGGTTATTTTGGTACTAGCAACGGAAGCTCAATGTGGGAGTCGCCCTACACGGGGATAGAACGTGCAAATATAGCCATCCAAGCTATACGTCGATATAATGACCTCAGCACAAACAAAGAGATGGCTCATTTATTGGGCGAAATATTAACGATAAGAGCTGTGTATTATTCCGATCTTATCAAAGCATTTGGCGATGTGCCTGCCCGCTTTGAGCCGCTGACTTCGGAGACAATCAATGTGCCTCGCTCAGACAAAGATATCATTTATAAGCAGCTCTTATCCGACCTGGAGGAAGCTATCTCCTATCTGGAGTGGCCTAAAGCTAGCGGAAAGACGTCTTCTGTAGAGCGGGTCAGTAAGACTTTTGCAAAAGCGCTGCGGGCTCGTATCGCCTTATATGCAGGTGGGTATTCGCAACGGTCGGACGGCACAGTACGGCTATCTACGGATCCAGACCTCGCAAAGGATAAAATGTATACCATTGCAAAAAACGAATGTCTGGACATCATCGAAGAGAAGTCCAATAAGCTTTTAGGCTTTGAAGAAGTATTTAAAACGCTGATGCGGGAAAACACAACTGCAGGCATGGAGTCCATTTGGGAAGTGCCCTATTCGATGAATAGAGGCCGTGTGACGATCAACTTAGGGGTAGCTCACTCACAAGACCAATATTACACCGCCGCCAAGAATAATATCACTATGGTAGCTAATCCGATTATGCTATATGAGTACGAAAAAGAAGATGTCCGCAAAAATGTCACTTTGGTACCTTATGGCTGGGAAAGTAATAAACAAGTACTATCGACAAACTACAACAAGATTTATTTTGGAAAGTTCAGGGCCGAATGGATGAACCGTGCCATCAACAACTCCAACGATGACGGCATCAATTGGATTTACATGCGCTATTCGGATGTCTTGTTGATGGCTGCTGAAGCTATAAACGAATTAGATGGACCTACTGCTGCTGCACCATACCTCAAAGAGGTCAGGGAACGTGCCTACCCCAATAATCCCGAGAAGGTGACGAGCTATATGGCGCAGGTGTCCGCTTCACCTCAAACTTTCTTCGAGGCTATAGTTAAAGAAAGGGCTTTGGAATTTACAGGTGAGATGTTGCGCAAGGCGGACCTCATACGTTGGAATATCTTAGGCTCCAAAGTCAACGAAGCGAAGACCAAGCTGGAACAACTCAAAAACAAGGAGGGCATATATAGCACTTTGCCTCAGAAGATCTACTACGATTATCTGGCAGATGGTATGACATTAGACATTTATGGATTCAATCTGGACGACAACGACTCATATGGCGCTGCCAATTATACAAGCTCTGTTGAAATCAGCATGAACAACAACTATTGGAACTTCATCGCAGCCCGAAACCCGGATTCACAGCAATATTGGCCTATACCCGAATTCATTATGAACAATTCTAACGGAACGTTAACAAATGGAGGTGTCTCTTATGAGCAATAACATGAAATTCTAGGTTCTTAAACTTTTAAGCATATAATAGGATGAAAAAAATAATTAAATACGCTACATATATCGTTGGATTAGGTTTTGTCTCTTCTCTTGCGAGCTGTTCAGACGATATATTGGCTGAAATAACAACATTGGAAACAAGTAGGCTTTTCTCTCCTACTGATATAGAGGCACGCGTAGTTAACCGCGTTGACGTCAGGCTTACGTGGAAGGCTGTATCAAAAGCAAAATCGTATGAAATCGAGTTTTTTGAGGGTGAAAACCCCGATTTCTCCGGCACCCCTGTTCATAAATTATCAGACGTCACTTACGAACAGAATCCGTACACATTCACCGGGCTTGTAGGTGAAACGACTTATACGGTACGTATACGTGCGGTGGGGGACGACATAGCGGACTCAAAGTGGACTACCGCATCGTTCACGACAGACCCGGAGCAAATATTCCAGCCGGTTGATCTCGCCGAGGTAGAAGCATATTCGGTTACCTTGAGGTGGACACCCGGTGAAACCGCCGATCAGATTGTATTAGAGCCGGGCAATATACAATATACCGTGACCAGTAGCGACATCACTACAGGAGTGGCCTTAATTACCGGCCTGACACCTGAAACAGAATATACAGCCCGCTTAGTGCGAAATGGAAAGACACGGGGAACGGCCACATTCAAAACGATATTGGATCTCGGTGGTGCTATTGCGGTCGAGCCGGAAGACGACCTGACCACATTAATCGCCAATGCAAGCAATGGCGATGTCTTTGCCCTGATGCCGGGTGAATATAACGTCCAAGATCTGAATGTAAATGCGAGTATTTCCATAAAAGCAGCAAAGCCAACGGAAAAGCCGACATTGATAGGTAGCGTATTCCGTATTGGTGGAGGCGCAGCACTCACACTGGAAAACCTGGTATTAGATGGTACAGGAGCCAATAATGACAACCAGACCATTATCTACGAAGCTGGAACTTACGGTGACTTGAAAATCGACCACTGTCTGATATCAAATTATGTCAAAGGAGCAATGTATGTCAATAATGCTACACTGATCGAATCTGTCACGATCACCAACACCATTTATCATGATATTGAATGTAGCGGTGGTGATTTTATAGATTTCAGAAACGGGATGACAAAACACTTTAATTTCATCAATAATACTGTATATAACAGCGCATTTGCCCGTGATTTATTCCGTATGGATGCTGGAGGATCTGGCAACTTTCCAGCTGAGCAGAGCCTCATCAACATCAGCAATAATACGTTTAATAATGTCAGCAACGGTAATAGCCGGAGATTTTTATATATCCGCTTAGCCAGCCATCAAATCACATTTAATAAAAATATCATTGCCAATACGCAAGGTTATTATAGTAATCAACCTACGACAACTATCACAGCAATGAGTAATAACAATTACTTCAACGCACCTAACTTTACAGCGAGCACTCAATCGAATGCAAAAAATGATACCGGAACATACACGACTTTTGATCCCGGCTTTGCAAACTCAGGTGATGGCAATTTTACGATCAGCCATGAAGAACTGATATTCCAGGGTATTGGAGATCAACGTTGGAGGAATTAAAAGTATGGTCAAAAAAGAACTGTTGATACTTTTTTTGTACGCAGGGTTTCTTATTCTTGTCTGTGCTACCACGGCTTGCTCGAAAGGCAATGCCGTAAACAGCGAGAATGAAAAAATTCTAAACGGGAAGAATCAGGAAGGAGCATCCCTTGCCTTTCCTGGAGCTGATGGTTATGGCAAAAACACTACGGGAGGAAGGGGTGGAAGAGTTATCAAAGTCATCAATCTCAACGATGCAGGTACTGGCAGCTTGAGGGATGCGATCAACCAGAGCGGCAAACGTATTATTGTTTTCGAAGTGGCAGGAAATATAGCACTAAATAGTCGCCTACAAATCAGAAACGGCGATGTTACGATCGCAGGGCAAAGTGCTCCCGGCGATGGTATCTGTATTCAGAATTATGAAGTCGTTGTAGATGCCGACAACGTCATCATTCAGTTTGTCCGCTTCAGAATGGGTGATCTCCAGCAGCAGGAAACGGATGCGTTATGGGGTCGCTACCGCAACAACATTGTGATCGATCATTGTTCCATGAGTTGGTCTATCGACGAATGTTCTTCTTTCTATGCAAATAAGAATTTCACGATGCAGTGGTGTATTCTCGCAGAAAGTTTGAATAAATCATTCCATGAAAAGGATGATCATGGTTACGGTGGAATATGGGGTGGTCATCAAGCATCCTTTCATCATAATTTGTTGGCACACCATAATAGCCGCAATCCTCGTTTTGATGGTGGGAACCGTCCGGGCACAGGAGGCTTGAGTCCCGTGGGCATTGATAAAGTCGATTACCGAAATAATGTGATGTATAACTGGCGCGGTAACTCTGCATATGGTGGAGAAAACGGTGAATATAATATGGTGAACAACTACTACAAACCCGGCCCTGCTACGCCAGCCAGCAAACGAAACCGTATCATGCAGGTATCAAAGGAAAATAATGTGCAGTATAGCCCGGGTTATGGGCTATTCTATATCGCGGGCAATTATGTATTGGGCAATAGCAGTGTTACCGCCAACAACTGGGCAGGGGGTGTTGATTTTGATGCCGGCGTAACTGCTGCTATGGCAAAAAAAGAGACAGCTTTTCCGTATGAAGCCTTAGATGCTGTGCATACGGCCGAACAAGCCTATGAAGAGGTGTTGGCAAAAGCCGGAGCCAGCTATAAGCGTGATGTGGTAGATACACGCATCATCGGCGAAGTAAGAAGCGGTACTGTCACCTACAACGGATCTAAAACAGGTTATCAAGGTATCATCGATTCCCAAACGGATGTCGGAGGCTGGCCGGTATTGGTAGCAGGCACTGCTCCGCGCGATAGCGATGGCGATGGAATGCCAGACGAATGGGAAACAACGAACGGGCTGAATCCGCATACGGCAAATGCAAATGGTCGGAATCTGAATGAGCAATATGACAATATTGAAGTTTATTTACATAGTCTGGTCGCACATCTTTACTAAATGTCCATACAGAGAGACAGCCTTTCCTCTCAAGGGCACAGACTGAAATATGCAAACGATACCGGCAACGTTTGCGGTTTTTATTTTGGATACAGAAAGGGATACAATGAATATAAATACTTAACTTCCTTGCATATAATTACTAAAAAATGAAATTTCTCCCAAGATATATTTGTGGTTTTTTAGTTTTCATCGTTTTGGCTTCACAATCCACTTCGATCTATGCTTACGATTTTGTCGTGGCACAAGATAGTAGTGGAGATTTTACAAAAATACAAGAGGCTATTGACGCCGTACCCTCTTTCCGAAAAAATGTAACCACGATTTTCATCAAAAAAGGTATATACAAAGAGAAAATTATTTTAGCTTCTCCCAAGGAAAACATCAGACTCATTGGCGAAGACAAGTTCAATACTATTCTTACTTACGATGATTACGCACAAAAGAAAAATGCTTTTGGTGAAGATATAGGTACATCTGGATCATCCAGCTTTTACTGCCTTGGTGACGGCTTCACTGCAGAGAATATCACGTTTGAAAATAGTTCCGGTCCAGTGGGACAGGCTGTGGCTATTTGGGTGGGTTCGGATCGGGCGACATTCGTCAATTGTCGTTTCTTAGGTTTTCAGGATACCCTTTATACCTACGGCAAGGGAGCACGACAATATTATTACCAATGTTATATAGAAGGGACAGTAGATTTTATATTTGGCTCTTCTACCGCCTGGTTCGAGTCCTGCGAACTACATTGCAAAAGAAAAGGATACATCACGGCTGCTTCTACCCCACAAACATCCTCATTTGGCTATATATTTAACAACTGTAAGATCACCGGATCTCCTGATGTAGACAGGTTTTACTTAGGCAGACCTTGGCGGCCTTACGCCCGTGTTATTTTTATGAATTGCGGGATGCCCGGCTTTATTGTTCCCGAAGGCTGGCACAACTGGGGGAAAACAAGTAATGAACATACAGCGTACTATGCAGAATACAATAACAGTGGTGAGGGTTCTTTGACGCAACACCGTGTCGCCTGGAGTCATCAGCTTAATAGGGAAGAATATACGCAAATCACGTTATCAACCGTTTTCGGTGATTGGAAGGTAGAAATAGATGAACAAAATACCAATTCTAAACATTTATAGCATGAGAAAGATTTTTAAAAGCCAGTTCCTTATCCCCATGACACTGTTGGTCAGTGGACTGTTTTTTCATCACAGCAATCTCTTTGCACAGGAGACTGTACTCCCTCAGATCAATCAAGTGGCCTTTCCACGGGATACGATACAGATCGATGAGTTTGGGGCAAAAGGGGATGGTCAGTTCCTTAATACAGGGGCTATCAATACCGCTATATTGACTTGCAACCAGAAAGGTGGAGGCGTAGTCCTTATTCCCGCCGGATTGTGGCTTACCGGCCCCATCGAGATGCAAAGCAACGTTAACCTTCATATCGACCGGGATGCTATTCTGCTGTTTACCTCCGATTTCGATCAATACGACATGGTCGAATCCAACTGGGAAGGGGAACCATCCTGGCGAAACCAAAATCCCATTTCTGGTAAAAATTTAGAGAATATTGCTATCACAGGCACAGGGATAATAGATGGTAGCGGAGATGCATGGCGTATGGTCAAAAAATCAAAAATGACTGCTTCTCAATGGAAAAAGCTCGTCGCTTCTGGTGGTGTTGTCGATGAAAAAAATAATATATGGTACCCTTCCGAAAGTTCATTCCGCGGTGCACAAGAAAAAAAATCCGGAAAAATATTACCCGGGATTACAAAAGAATACTATAGGGATGTAAAAGATTTCCTACGCCCAAATTTGCTGGTATTTACCTCATGTAAACGGATTTTGATAGAAGGCGTAACCGTTCAAAACTCGCCGGCATGGAATTTACATCCGTTGATGTGTGAAGATCTGACTTTACGAAATGTCACCGTACGTAATCCCTGGTACGCACAAAATGGAGATGGTGTTGACATCGAATCATGTAAAAATGTATGGATTGAGAATTGTACTTTCGACGTGGGGGATGATGGTATATGTATTAAGTCTGGCCGGGACAAAGCAGGTCGGGATAGAGGTATGCCAACAGAAAATGTGGTTATTCGGAATAGTGTGGTATATCATGCACATGGTGGATTTGTTATTGGTAGCGAAATGAGTGGTGGTGCAAGAAATATATGGGTCGAAAATTGTTCTTTCATCGGCACGGACATTGGTCTGCGCTTTAAAACCAAGCGAGGACGCGGGGGGATAGTTGAAAACATCTACATCAATAATATCAACATGGTTGATATTCCAGGCGAAGCGATTCTATTTGACATGTATTATGAAGCCGTGGATCCTGTTCCGTTAGCTGGCGAAAAAAAGGCAGATGTAAAAGTCGTCAAACTTCCTGTAACCGAAGAAACACCACAGTTCCGCAACTTCCATATCCGTAATGTGCATGTTAAAGGAGCTGAAAAAGGAATATTTGTCCGCGGACTGCCTGAAATGCATATCAGGAACATTCGTATCGAAAACGCAAGTATAGAGGCAAAAAAAGGTATTGAGATCATTGAAGCATCGAATATATCCTTAAAAGACGTAACCCTGAATAGCTCCGACACCAACCCCTTAATCCATATTGATAATGCAAATGGTATTTCTGTTGACGGGGTGACATCGGTCCATGATGTAGAGCTATTGGTGAAAGTCTCAGGCGCAGAAGCAAAGGCTATTACCATAAAGGGAATGCACAATAAAAATATCAAACAGTTAAGTGCATTTGAGGGGAACGCTTCACCAAAAGTATTAACAATTTCAAAATAACGTCCCATGGTTAAGAGATTTATCATTTTTGGTCTTCTACTCTTATTTTGTGTAAATACTGGCTTTTCGCAAAAGGCAATGTCCGAGCAGATGGCAATGACCGCTATGGATAAGCTTTTCAAGGATGAGCGGTTTATCAACGAAGTAAAAGGACCGAAATGGACCTACGATATCGGAGTCGCATTAGAAGGGCTTGCCGAAGTATGGCAGAATACGGGCAACAGTGTCTATTTCAATTATATCCAAAACTGGATGGATAAATTTGTCGATGATGAAGGCAATATCCGCAATTATAAAAAAGAAGAGTTCAATATTGACCATGTAAAAAATGGACGTTCACTTCTGTTGCTTTACAAAGTAAC
>JBEBVG010000031.1:0-23936 GCA_040392845.1 Sphingobacterium sp.
ACCCTCGTCCAAACATAGTATGATTTACGCTTTCTACATGCTTAGCTTCTCTTTAGTTGTCGGGAGAGGGAAGGTGAGTCGCATACCTATACCGTTCTCCGTAGTTGCTGGATCTCACCAGTGCTTAGCAACATCACACCGGCCAGCTCTACAGTTCGATGCCTCGGGTGTCAAGCGGTAGAGCAAGGCTTGACGAGACAAATAGCTATGTTAAGTCTAACTTAAGCAGCTAAGGCGTAGTTATTTTCGCCAGTTATAAAGTTGAAAGTTCAGATTAAAGTGCTCTACTAACAACGCACTGCATGCTTACATAACCATCGCTATCCTGTCAATTCCGGTCGACCCCAATGATTATGAACTACAAATTTACACATATTCTTTGAATTATATACTGCCGAAAGGTTTAATATTGGCACAATATTCGTTATGACATCTGCATAAAGCTAATAAAAAATATTACCTTGCATGATGTTCTCCACGATTATGAATAATTGCGTACTGCTTGTAGGCCTGACCTTGACATTGTCCGTAGGGTCAACTGCTCTGGGACAGCTGAAAAATCAAACCTATTCGTACCAACACTACCAAAAATATAATAGCCTACTGTATAGTCCGGAGACAAGGCTCCATACAGCATCGAAACCTTTTCTATTTAAAGATGAACTGCTTTCACGTTTCGACTCTCTCCACTCAATACATGCGGTGGAGTCCGGAAGCTGGGTCGTGCGTAAACTATTCAATGAACATCTTGTGGATGTGAAGAAAGATGACCATACCTTTTATTTGGATTTTCTTCCTGATTTTGTGATTGGGAGAGATCTGATCGATACGGAGAGGAAGTCCACATGGATAAATACGAGGGGTGTACAGGCTGGACTGACTATCAAGGATAAATTTACCTTTTACACCAATTTTTTTGAAAATCAGGCTGTTTTTCCCCGCTATATCGGCGACTATATTACAGAAAATAAGGTTGTCCCCGGTCAGGGTACAGTGGAAAACCTGGCGAATGGAAAAAAAGACTGGATGTACGCTACGGCAAGCCTGTCTTACCATTTCAGCGATTATTTTCAGGTGACTTTGGCCTACGATAAAAATCATATTGGAGATGGCTATCGTTCTGTATTACTGTCGGATGTGTCGTCCAACTACACGCACCTGAAATTTACCGGGAATATCGGAAATGTACAGTATACATCAATGTGGGCTTATATGTTAGACCAGAAAAATCCCCGTGTAGATGATAATCTGGAATCGGGACGTTATGGCGACGGAATCAAATGGGGTGCTTTTCAATATCTTGATTATAATGCAACAAACAGGCTTTCGGTGGGACTTTTTCAAGCTGTGATATGGGCAAACAAAAATCAGGCGGGGTACCGTAACTTTGACTTTAATTACAGCAATCCGGCGATATTCTTACGTCCGGTCGAATCGAACAATTCATCGTCGCCTGACAAAATGTTTTTGGGCTTGAATGCAAAGTATAAAACCTTTCGCAATGTTACCGCTTATGGGCAATTTTTGTTGGGAGAATTTACAGCAAAGGAATTTTTTGCTAATAATGGCTACAAGCACAATAAATGGGGAGCACAATTGGGTTTAAAAGGTTATGATGCGTTCGGGATACGGAATTTGAATTTCCTGGGGGAGTATAACCTTGTAAGGCCATACACCTATCAGCATTTTATTTCCATCTCGAATTATAGTAATTATGGTGAACCCCTGGCACATCCGCGGGGAGCGAATTTCAGGGAGGTCTTAGGGATAGCCAACTATTCTTGGAACAGATTGGATTTTTCATTACAAGGAACATGGAGCGGCTTCGGTACGGATCCTGTCGGCGAAGATATGAATATGGGGGGAGATATCTTTAAGTCGTATCGAACAGCCCCTAATACGTATGGCAACAAGATAGGGCAGGGAGTAGCAAACGATGTATATTATGCTGATGCAAGGGCGGCGTATGTGCTTAATCCGAAGTATAATCTCCGGTTGGAAGTGGGGTATACGCAGCGCTATCGCCGTATAGAAGGTCAGGCTACACAGAAATCAGGATTGATGACATTCGGACTGCGATCTTCCTTCCGCAATTTTTATGGAGATTTTTAATAGCACACAAGAACTCATTTAATATTCTGTTCGTGAAATGCGAAGCATTTTATCTAAGTTTGTGTATTAACGATGAAAAGAATTTTAATAGTAAACGGACCAAATCTTAACCTCTTGGGAACAAGGGAGAAGAGTATCTACGGAGAACAGTCTTTTGAAGAATACTTCAAAGAGCTTAAGGCAAGATATTCGTCGCTTGATCTACATTATTTCCAAAGTAATATCGAGGGGGTAATCATTGACAAACTACATGAAGTAGGGTTTGACTACGATGGTATTGTCCTCAATGCCGGAGCTTATACTCATACATCGGTAGCCATTGCAGATGCTATTGCTGCCATAAATACTCCGGTAGTGGAAGTGCATATTTCCAACGTCCATCAGCGAGAGTCTTTCCGACACCATTCCTATCTGTCCAAGAACTGTAAAGGGGTTATCCTGGGCTTTGGATTAGATAGCTACCGACTCGGAATAGAAAGCTTCCTGTAAATTATTTAAACATCTAACTGGCGCATACTATTGGTAACCATGAGGTGCAACGCTAATGCTATCGTTGCACATCCACACATGACAGCTACCATAGGTAGGGCTGTATTGTTGTGAAAATAGCTCACCAATGCGGACGTCAAGGCTCCGAAGCCCATCTGTATACCTCCCAGCAATGCAGAGGCACTTCCGGCAGCGACCTTAAAAGGCGAAAGCGCCAGGGCAGAAGTATTAGGGAAGATAAAACCTTGGCCGAACAGATAGAAGAACATCAGGATCAGCAACATCGTCAATGTTAATGTCCCCGTGGTGTAGGACACAACCATCAATATACCAATAAAAGATTGCCAGATATTGGCGATTTTGCTGATCTGCCGGCTGCTCCACCGTTTCAAAAGCCAACGATTTAGTTGCGTGGCGACGATCAAGGCTGAGGCCACAAATGCAAATGCCAAACCATATTCGCTTTGTGTCAAGCCATAATACTCCTGAAGGACATATGAAGAGCCTGCTAAATAGGCATATAGCCCAGCAGACGCAATAGAACCTATCATGCAGTAAGACAAGAAAACTTTATTGACAAAGACACCCCAAAAATTACCTAGTACGGACTTGGGACTGAGAGATAATGCCCGGTTTCCGGCATAGGATTCGGGCAGTAAGAACTTGGTACAAATTAAAATGATGAAAGCGATGACAAAGAGCGAGATAAAGATATAGTGCCAATCGAAATATTTCAGCAAAAACGCTCCGGCACTGGGTGCTAAGATGGGAGAGATGGCGATGACCAACATCAATAAGCTAAAAACGCGGGCAGCCTCCCGGGTATCGTAATAATCCTGTACCATCGCTCGTGCGGCGACCATACCGGCACAACTTCCCAGTGCCTGTACAAACCGTAGGGCGATCAATTGGTCGACATCATGGGCGAAAACACAGCAGATGGAAGCTATCGAATATAGGACCAACCCTATCATGAGTGGCTTTTTGCGACCGTACTTGTCCAATAATGGCCCATATACCATCTGTCCGACGGCAATACCCACAAAGTAGCTGGTTAAAGATAACTGAACGTGTGCTATAGGCGAATTAAAATCCCTGGCGATGGTTTCGAAAGCGGGAAGGTACATGTCAATAGAGAATGGACCTATAGCCGATAATAATCCTAAAATGAGTAATATTATAGTTGTGTTGGATTTCATGTAGTGTTTTTTACAAAAGGAATTGTAGGATGCTCCTAAATGAGAAACCCTGAAGCAAGTTCAGGGTAACGTTTTTCAATTTCGGAAATGCGTTGTTTATTTCTTCACTGCTGCAGGTGTACTCTTGGTTTTCCGGAACACAAGATAAATGCCTGCAAGAATGAACGGAACACTCAACAACTGCCCCATATTTATGAACATATCGTTTTCGAAAGCCTCCTGGTTTTCCTTGAAAAACTCTATTACAAAACGGATGCCAAATAAGCCTATCAAAAATATGCCGAAAAGAAGCCCTGGTTTAGGGGCCTTATTCTTACGGTAAAACGACCATAATATAAAAAACAGGATGATATAACCCACTGCTTCATAGAGTTGGCCAGGATGGCGGGGAAGCTGATCTACCTTGGTAAATACAACAGCCCATGGTAAATCCGGATCAGCGGCTTTTCCAATGATTTCGGAGTTGAAGAAATTGCCCAGGCGCACAAAAGCTCCTGCTAATGGAACAACAAGAATCAGCCGATCGGTAATCCACAAAAAATCAGTCTTTGCTTTTTTAGCATAGAGATAGAGTCCCGCTAAGATACCCACAGCCGCCCCATGGGAAGCTAATCCCATAAATCCTGTCAATTTCCAGCTACCGTCTACTTTGCGGAATGGTAATATCATTTCCAAAGGATGCTGTATGTAATAATCGAATTCATAAAACAGGCAATGCCCTAAACGCGCGCCGATCAATGTGCCTAAGAAAATATAAATACTAAACCGGTCCAGATCTTCCTGGGTCTTTCCTTCCCGTTTAAAAACCTTCAACATCAGGTAGTATGATACGGCAAAAGCAAGGAGCCAGCAGAGGGAATAATAGCGTACGCCAAATGAACCGATAGAGAAAAGTTCTTCCTTGCCCGCCCAGTGAATAACGTTAAAAATAAAATCCATAGATTGTGTTTTGTGCTGTAAACTTAGATAAATAAACTTTTATATGCAATATAAATGTATGGCATGAAACCTTGTTTCCTGCAGAATTGGAAGTAATGGAAGAATAATTTTTGGAATAACATAATTATTTTTAATTTGTCGAAAAGTATAATTAAACATGGCAAAGAAGAGTAGTAAGGAAAAAATACACAAATCAGTAGTAACCCCCGAATCACTAACATTTTTTGAAAAATATATTAATAATCCGTCACCTACAGGATTTGAATGGCAGGGGCAGCGTATGTGGTTGGATTATCTCAAACCCTACGTGGATGATACTTATATTGATAATTATGGAACGGCAGTAGGTGTTATCAATCCCAAAGCAAAATATAGGGTAGTGATTGAAGCACATGCCGATGAGATTTCATGGTTTGTCAATTATATCACGAAAGATGGATTGATCTATGTCATACGCAATGGCGGTTCTGACCATCAGATCGCGCCCTCCAAGCGTGTCAACATTCATACAGACAATGGTATTGTCAAAGCTGTATTTGGATGGCCTGCAATCCATACACGCTCGAATGAGAAAGAGGAAACACCTACATTAAAGAATATATTTTTGGATTGTGGCTGTACATCCAAAGAGGAAGTCGAAGCTTTAGGTATACATGTTGGGTCTGTAGTGACTTACGAAGATGAATTCATGATCCTGAATGACCGTTATTATGTGGGACGAGCATTGGATAATAGAGCCGGTGGTTTTATGATCGCTGAGGTAGCTCGATTGCTGAAGGAGAACAAGAATAAATTGCCTTTTGGTCTTTATATTGTGAATTCTGTGCAGGAGGAGATTGGCCTGCGCGGGGCAGAGATGATCGCAGATTATATCAAACCGCATGTAGCAATCGTAACCGATGTTACCCATGATACACAGACGCCCATGATTAATAAGGTCACCCAAGGTGATCTGGCCTGCGGAAACGGTCCTGTGGTTTCCTATGCACCTGCTGTACAGATCAACCTCAACAGGCAGTTGATCGAGGTTGCACAGAAAAATAATATTCCGTTCCAAAGGCAGGCATCATCCCGGTTTACAGGTACAGATACGGATGCTTTTGCGTATTCCAATGGAGGTGTGCCTTCTGCGTTGATTTCCTTACCACTCCGCTATATGCATACCACAGTGGAGATGATACATAAGGAAGATGTAGATAATGTGATCCGTCTGATATACGAAATGATATTATCCCTACAGGACGGGCAAGATTTTAGAACATTCAGTAAATAGTTTTTATCATATATTATGAGCAATCAAAATAATCCGGAAAATCAAGAATTAAGCATAGAATTGAGTGAGGATATCGCAGAAGGTATTTATTCGAATCTCGCCATTATCACACACTCCAACACGGAGTTTGTGCTGGATTTCATTCGCATTATGCCGGGGGTACCCAAAGCAAAAGTAAAATCACGCATCGTATTGACACCTGAGCATGCTAAACGTTTATTGGGTGCGCTGCAGGATAATATCAGCAGGTTTGAAAGTCAGAATGGTACAATAGCGACTTCCAAGGATATTCCATTCCCACTTAATTTTGGTGGCCCCGCAGGAGAAGCTTAAGCAATGTGTTTGGTATAATCGGAATATACGATGGATATTAATGTTCGACAACTTTCAAAAAAGGACTACAACGACCTGAAAAGTTCGATGAAACAGGCCTATCAGGGTTTAGGTGATATATGGTCACGGGAAAATATCGTCGATTTAATCGACCTGTTTCCAGAAGGACAATTGTGCGTCGAAGTCAATGGACGTGTCGTGGCCTGTGCCCTTTCTATCATCCTCAATTCGAAAAAGAACAACGTCTATGATAGCTATTACGAAATTATCGATGATGGTAAATTCAGTAAACATGACTATGATGGCGATGTTCTTTATGGAATTGAGGTCTTCGTGCATCCAGACTACCGTTCGTTGCGTTTGGGACGACGTCTGTATGATGCGCGTAAGGAGCTTTGCGAACAGATGAACCTGCGGAGCATCCTGGCGGGTGGACGTATCCCAAATTACTTCAGCTTTGCCGCTG
The DNA here is from genome assembly GCA_040392845.1 of Sphingobacterium sp. GTDB lineage: Bacteria > Bacteroidota > Bacteroidia > Sphingobacteriales > Sphingobacteriaceae > Sphingobacterium. The sequence continues at coordinate 6,812 of JBEBVG010000031.1, forward strand.
AGATGTCGCCGAAGGTGTATATCGAAAAGGTAAAACGTAAAGAGATCTATGATCCGACATTGACTTTCCAGTTATCGAATGATTTTCATGTCAAAAAGATTTTAAAGCATTACCTGCCGGGCGATGCCGAATCGAAGGAGTTTGCCACTTTGCTGGAATGGAACAATATTTATTATGAGTCGGAGACACGGTCAATTTCCGCAACAAAGCAAACGATTAGGCTTGGACTTGTACAATGGCAGATGCGTCCATTTAAAGATATCGGCGACTTCTACGATCAGGTCGAATTTTTTGTCGATGCGGTAAGTGATTACGGAGCTGATTTTGCTGTATTTCCTGAGTTTTTCAATACTCCCTTGATTAGCCCGTTCAATGATCTTCCCGAACGTATGGCTATGGAGAGACTTGCCGAACACACAAAGGACATTACAGCGAAGATACAAGAGTTTGCTGTTTCCTATAATGTCAATATTATAGCCGGATCGATGCCCCTTTTTGAGCGTGGAAAATTATATAATGTTTCTTACCTCTGTCACCGTAACGGGCAGATCGATTCGTTTCGGAAAATACATATTACACCAAATGAAATGCGGTATTACGGTATGGTAGGCGGGAGCGAAGTGAAAGTCTTCGATACAGACTGTGGCAAAGTAGGGCTCTTGATTTGTTATGATGTGGAATTTCCGGAGCTGGGCCGTATTTTGGCCGATCAGGGCATGCAGATATTGTTTGTTCCTTTCATGACGGATACACAAAACGGGTATATGCGTGTGCGCCATTGTGCACAGGCGCGTGCTATCGAAAACGAATGTTATGTTGCTATAGCTGGTTCAGTGGGCAACCTGCCCCGGGTGAATAATATGGATATACAATATTCCCAATCGGCTGTGTTTACACCTTCAGATTTTGCTTTTCCGAACAATGCGATCAAGGCCGAAGCTACACCTAATACGGAGATGGTATTGATTGCTGACGTGGATTTGTATGCCCTACGTGATTTGCACGAGTATGGAACCGTCAAAAACCTGAAAGATAGACGTAAGGATTTATATGATGTAAAACTGCTGAAATAAATGGTCTACAACAAATAGATATTCTCTTTTTGCAGATTGCTCTTTTTGCCTTCATCCCAAATGCTTACCTGAACTTCCCCGATATGGGATAATTTTAGCATAAACATGCATACCCGGGATTGTCCGATTCCTCCGCCGATAGATTGTGGCAGCTCGTCGTTCAGCAACATCTGGTGAAAAGACAGCTCTGCGCGTTCCAGGCAATGGCGGATTGTCAATTGTCTTTTAAGTGACTCTTTATCTACACGGATACCCATGGACGACAATTCAAATGCGGCATGCAGTACAGGATTCCAAATTAAGATGTCACCATTCAGCCCCTTATAGCCGGCCTCATTTTCAGTGCTCCAATCATCATAGTCTGCGGCACGTCCGTCGTGGATAAAGCCGTTAGAGAGCTCACCGCCTATACCATATAGAAATACAGCCCCGAATTCCTTTGCGATAGCATTTTCCCGCTCTTTGGGTGTAAAGTCAGGATAGCGTTGAAGTAATTCCTCTGAGGATATAAAAGTAATTTCGGATGGCAGTACGGCCGTTTTATCAGGATATTGTTGTTCTACAGCTTTCTCAGTTTCGACCAATACAGCATATATCTTCTTAACTGTTTCTTTAAGGTATTGTAGATTACGATTGGCAGGCGAAATGACTTTCTCCCAATCCCATTGGTCAACATAGATGGAATGGATAGGAGAGTAGTCCTCATCAGGCCGCAAAGCCCGCATATCGGTCACGATGCCTTCACCTTCTTCCAGCTCCAGCTCCTTCAGACGCACACGCTTCCATTTCGCAAGTGAATGCACGACTACAGCTCTTTGTTCGTCTAATGATTTGATAGGAAATGCTACAGGACGTTCTATTCCATTTAAATCGTCATTGATGCCGGTACCATCCAATACCACCAATGGTGACGATACAGGTATTAGATTCAATGTTTGTCTCAATTTTGTCGAGAATGTATCTTTAACAAATGTAATAGCTTGTTCTCGTTTCAATAAGTTACGTCCCATGTCAATCGCCCAAAGTTAAGCTTATCTATATTTTATTGGCTTCTGATATAAAATTTGTAAAATAATTATGCAAATGTAATCAAAATGACAATGAAAACGAATTATTAACAATATATGTGAAAAATAAAACGAAAAAGGTTTGACGGCTGCAAACCTTTGAAATGAATAGTACTGAAAGTGACTTACTTATACAGAAAAACTTTCTCCACAGGCACAGGTACGAGAGGCATTAGGATTATGAAATTCGAATCCTTTTCCATTGAGACCGTCCGAATAATCGAGCTCTGTTCCGGCAAGATAAAGGTAAGATTTAATGTCAAGACATATTTTAATTCCTTTGTCTTCGCAAAACTGATCTCCTTTTTTCTCTTCGTTATCAAAATGGAGTTTATACGACAGACCCGAACAGCCACCACTTTCCACAGCTACCCGCACAAAATAAGTGTCGTCATATTGCTCTGCCTGCATAATCTGGAGAACACGTTCCTTTGCTTTATCTGTAATCGTTACCATACCTTATCTTCTGTCAGTTGATACAAATTTCGGAATTATTTTTTAAATACATATGAATTATCGGTATCCTGAATGTCATTTTAATCCAACAGGCCGGCTTTGTACATTTGCCATATGGGAGATTGAGACCTGATCTTTTGTACAGCTTGTTTCAGCTCAGCTAATGTTCGGTCGACTTCTTCTTTTGTATTGAATTTAGAAAAGCTGAAACGTAAACTGCAGAGTGCATCTTCATCCGAGAGACCCATAGCTTTCAGCACATGCGAAGGATCCCTATCACCGGATACACAGGCCGAACCCGAGGATATGGCGATATCTGGTAATTTGGTCATTAATTCGGCTGCCCCGACGTGCTTAAAAAGTATATTGCTCGTATTGTCCAGGCGTGGGCTGCCTGAAGCATGGATATGCACTTCTTCAATTTCGTCCTGTAGCGATTGTTCAAAATAATCTCTTAAAGAACTGATACTTTCAGAATTATCCGTGGAGCATATTACAGCTTTACCCAAGCCGACGATATTGGCAACAGGATAAGTTCCACCTCGCAGACCGTGCTCTTGTTTGCCTCCCTGGAGTAGCGGTGTCAGCTGTATAGGTTTCCGCTTTCGACGTATATATAAAGCACCTATACCTTTTGGCCCATGAAATTTATGGCCGCTTAGACAGAGCATATCAATAGGACATTGTGAAAGGTCTATGCGTTTCTTGCCGATGTATTGTGTAGTATCGCAAAAAAATAATACGTCCTTACTCATACAGAGCTCTGCGATTTGATCTATAGGAAATAAAACACCTGTTTCGTTATTTGCTGCCATTAAACTAACGAGGATCGTATCAGGGCGAATAGCACGCGACAGCTCGTCCAGGTTGATCTGTCCCTGTGCATCGACAGGTAGATAAGTCACCTCTGCACCTTTACGCTGTATATATTCGCAGGTACTTAGCACAGCTTTATGTTCTGTCTGGCAGGTGATGATATGTTTTCCTTTGATTTGATAACGATCATAGACACCTTTGATAACCATGTTGATGGCTTCAGTAGCTCCACTTGTAAACACAATCTCCTGTGGTTGTGCCTTTAACCAATTGGCTATGTCCAACCGGGCTTTTTCGATCGCTTGGCTGGCTTTTCTCCCCAACTTATGCTGTATGCTTGACGCATTGCCATACTCTTCCCGAAGATAAGGAAGCATGGCTTCCAACACGTCGTCATCCAACCGGGTAGTGGCATTGTTATCGAGGTAAATCATAGGATAAAGTTATTTAATAAAATTTATATTTGTACATAAAGACACGGATATGAAAAATTTTGAAACCAGTATTGAAAAACTAATTGATCTCCTCGTACTGAAAATACCGAGTATTGCTATGGGGGTGATATTGCTTATCGTCGGACGATATGTTATTCGGTTTGCATTAAAGTTGATCGAGCGACGTTTTGAAAGACGAAATGTGGACGTTTCTATCCGGTCATTCCTAGGCAGTATTATCAAGTTTGTTTTATACGCTTTGCTGATCCTTACCGCCGCGAATACGATGGGTATTCAGACGACTTCTTTCATTGCAGCATTGTCAGCATTCGGTCTTGCTGTAGGATTAGCACTGCAAGGGAGTCTTTCCAATTTTGCAGGAGGTGTATTGATATTGTTATTCCGGCCTTTTGAAGTTGGCGATTATGTCATTAGCAACAACGGATCAGGTGGTGCAGTAGAACGTATTGATATTCTTTATACTACCTTTATCGATGATGATGGTATTCGTGTGTTTAGTCCCAACGGAACATTGGCCAATTCAGTTATTAAGAATTATACAAAGATAACGTCAAGGCGTATGCAGTTTTCATTTTTGGTATCTTACGATGTAAATATGAAAGTAGCCCGGGAGACTATTCTAGCTATATTTGCAGCTGATAGTCGTATATTAGATAAGCCGAAAGCTGAGGTAGTGCCCGGAGAACTTAAAGATGGTGGAGTTGTATTGATCGCACGGGCCTGGGCAAAACGGGAGAACTTCTGGGCGACGAGAAACGAAATCGCTGAAAGAATTCAGGATAAGCTGGATGCAACAAACATAACCTTTCCTACCACAAGTATCAAGGTTGTATCGGATCAGGCATAAGACTATTATTAATCAGTCCAACGAGTTAACCAATACATAATAGCGATAGGCTACTACAGCTTGCTGGATTTTGCTCAGTGTGGATGGATCCTGCTTGCTGTACTTTGGTAGAATAGCCTTGTTGATCGTGTTCAGTAATTTAAAAAAGTACTTTTTCATCGTCACTCCAGTTTTGTAAGGATAGTTTAAAAATACAAAAAAGGAGCCAAACATTTTAGCTCCTTTAAGATGATATTGACTTTCAACTGTATTACTTCAATTGCAATAGGTCTTTCTCTTTTTTCCAGGTAAAGGCTGTAAACAGTACGGCCATTACACAGGCGAAAAGGATAGCCTCAAAACTAGCATTCCACCCGCTTCGGTCCACCATGGCGCCGAGCGCTGCATTTGCTAATAAGTCGCCAATGAAATAACCAAACAGCCCGGTTAACCCGGCAGCTGTACCTGCTGCCTTTTTAGGAACAAGGTCAAGTGCCTGTACACCAATCAGCATAACTGGTCCATAGATCAGAAACCCAATAGTCCATAGCGATAAGTTAACAAGCCATTGCGTCGTGCCGGGAGTAACCCAATACACGAAAACAGCAACGAACGTTAGCACCATATAGATAATCGTAACTGGTGCACGACGACCTTTAAACAGCTTGTCACTCATTATTCCACATAGTATCGTTCCAGGTATTGCGGCAAGTTCGTAAACTGAAGCTGACCAAGTTGCTTCGGATGCCGTAAAATGCTTAGCTTCCTGCAGATATGTTGGCGCCCAGTTTATTATTCCATTTCGAACCAGATAGACAAATGCGTTAGCGATGGCGATAAACCACAGCATCTTGTTGTTAAATACGTACTTAAAGAAAATATCTTTTGCACTGAACTCCTGTTCCTGTGACTTATCGTATGTCTTCGGGTAATCGTTGTGATATTCCTCAATAGGAGGAAGGCCACATGATTGTGGTGTATCTCTCACCAATAGGATGGATACCAGTGCCACAATAATAGCAATCAGTCCGGGGAAATAAAGGCGAGCTTCCCAGTCCATGAACAATTCGACACCCAGTATAGTCAGTGGCCCGACGAGAAATCCACCCACATTATGAGCCAGGTTCCATATAGACATGGTTGTACCCCGTTCTTTGATCGAATACCAGTGCACTACAACGCGACCACAGGCTGGCCATCCCATACCCTGCACCCATCCATTGATGAACAAGAGAACGAACATAATCGCAATGGAAGATGTGGCAAAAGGAGAAAAGCCCATGAAAACCATCGTCAATGAGGAGAGTATCAATCCAGTTGCCAGAAAATACCGGGCATTGCTACGGTCCGAAACGTTACCCATTAAGAATTTACTTAGACCATAGGCAATAGAAATTGCCGACATGGCAAAACCAAGTTCGGCCTTGCTATAGCCTAGTGCATCTTGCAAGTCTTTGACAGCAAAAGAAAAATTCTTCCGCACAAAGTAATATGCCGCGTAACCAACAAATATGCCTATGAAGACTTGTAATCGGAGTCTTTTGTATTCAGGATCGATCCTATCGGCCGGTAGCTGAGGTTTATGAGCAGCGGGTTTAAATATATTGAGCATAGAATGGTGTTAAAATAAGTTGGGGTAGTCACTGATAATTCCGTCAACTTTCATGGCTTCGAGAGCTTGAATTTCCTTTTTCGTATTGACCGTCCATGGAACGACTTTCATACCCAGCTTACGGGCGTCTTCCATAAATTTGTCATTGACCAGCTTGTAGTAAGGACTGATGATAAAAGGTGTAAAGCCCAGATCTTTCACGATTTCGGACAAAGGAGTTGTCTCCTTGCCACCGATGAGATAAGATGTTTTTATCTGTGGGTAGGTTTTATTGATATATTGTATTGTTCTTTTGTCGAAAGATTGGATAATGGTACGTGGAGCTATTCCTTTTTCGATGACAACCTGCAGTACTAAGTCCGAAAACTCCTGTGGTCCCGGATGTGCCACGTGATCTTTCTTCTCACTGCTTTTTGTCTCTATATTATAGAACATCGGAGATTTACGCTTCGTCTTTGCATAAGCCTCCGCCTGATCGATCAGGTCGGCTAATAGTGCAATCTTCGTAGATATCTTTTTTTGATCCGGAAAATCAACATTTCCTTTTAGCCCGAGATCAAATTTTGCCAATTCTTCCCAGGTGTAACTGTATAGTGTACCTTTGACGTCTTTTCCCTTCAGCTCCTGGCCATCAGCATAAGTAACGAATTTTGGGTTAATATAATCGTCATGGTAGACGACCACCTTCTTGTCCTTTGTAATATGGCAATCCATTTCTAGTGTAGTCACCTTAGGAAGATCTATGGCGACCTTCATAGCCCCTATAGAGTTTTCGGGATAAAGACCGCGTGCTCCACGGTGTCCCTCATAAGAAAACGATGGGAATGTTGCATTCTGCGTCATAGTTCGCTTGGAAAGATTACATGAAGAAATCCCTATACATATAAGGAGTAGGGGAAAGGCTGATTTTTTAATAAATGACATTGTTTGTGATACTATTTAAATTAAAGGTTTACGCTTATCAAAGCTATTTAAAAATAACCTATATAAAGGTAAGAAATAGTAACAATTCTATTTCTTACCGGAATGAATCAAAAGCAGTTTATTAATAATATAGCTGTTAATTTTTAAAGCTTTTTAATAGATGATTAAATAAAGTGAGGTAGCAAATATAGCGCCTATCAATGGACCTACCACAGGCACCCACGCATACGATGCATTAAACCCTGCCTTATTTTTTATCGGAAGCAGGCTATGCATAATCCTTGGGCCTAAATCCCGCGCAGGGTTGATCGCGTAGCCGGTAGTTCCACCTAGAGACAACCCGATAACCCAGACTAACAATGCTACCGGAAGAGCACCTATAGACCCTAGACCGATAGGCGAAGAGTCCGGTAGTGAGGCGCCGGTGAAATGTAATATGGTAAAAATCAGAACAAAGGTGCCGACAATCTCAGAAACAAGATTTATGGGTGGGTTTTTGATAGCCGGAGCAGTACAGAAGACCGCCTGCTTCGCCCCAGGGTCTTCAGTTCTGTCGAAATGATCTTTGTACATCAACCATACCAGAAAAGCGCCACCCATGGCTCCGATAAACTGTCCAACCATGTAGACCAATGCTGTTTGCATATCTATTTTGTTGAGTACCAGGTTAGCAAGTGTAACCGCACAGTTGAGATGTGCTCCGCTGTAAGGTCCAGCTATAGTTACTCCGACAAATACGGCGAAGGCCCAGGCTGTCGTGATGACCATCCATCCCGAATTGTTACCTTTGGTTCCTTCAAGTACGACATTGGCAACTACGCCACCCCCTAAGAGGATCATTGATCCGGTGCCTAAAATTTCTGCAACAAAAGGTGTCATTTTTTAGTATTGAGTATTGAGATGTGAGTATTGAGATTTACTGTCCACTTTATTTATAATCTGCCCAGAATTTAGCTGTTTCTGTAGCACGTTTCCATTCTTTCAGTTGATTGGTAAAGCTTTGACTTTTAGTCGGTTCAAAAACCTTATCCTCTTTCCACAGTGCTTGTAATTCTTTGATATCCTTCCAAAATCCTACGGCTAATCCGGCGAGGAATGCAGCTCCCATAGCTGTTGTTTCGGTGATGTAGGGTCTGATAACTTGCGATTTGACAATATCTGCCTGAAATTGCATTAAAAAATTGTTTTGTGTTGCCCCACCATCTACACGAAGCTCCTTGATCTTCGTATTGGAATCACTTTCCATAGCTTTCAGGATGTCGTACGTTTGGTAAGCAATACTTTCCAATGATGCTCGTGCAATATGGGCATCATTTGCCCCACGTGATAAACCTACGATAGTGCCTCGTGCCTGAGGATTCCAGTGCGGAGCACCCAAGCCTGAGAAAGCAGGAACGAGATATACTCCATTAGTATCTTCGACGCTGGTGGCCAGTTTTTCGATATCACCGGATTTTTTGATAATCCCCAGTTCGTCCCGAAGCCATTGCACAACAGCACCACCGATGAATATACTGCCTTCGAGGGCATAATTGACTTCTTTCCCGATCTTCCAGGCGACGGTCGTCACCAGCTTATTGTTTGAAATAATAGGTTTGTTGCCTATGTTCATTAGCAAGAAACATCCTGTACCATATGTGTTTTTGACCATTCCTTTTGCTGTACAAAGCTGTCCAAACAAGGCCGACTGCTGGTCTCCCGCGATGCCTGCAATCGGTATACGGTGACTGATCAGTTCCTGGCTGGTTTCACCGTATACTTCCGAACTGCTGCATACAGTGGGCAACATTGATCGCGGTATATCAAATATGTCAAGCAATTCATCGTCCCAATCCAGCGTTGTAATATTAAAAAGCAATGTTCTCGAAGCATTCGTTACATCGGTGATATGCTTTTCCCCGTTGGTTAGATTGTATACTAACCAGGAGTCTACTGTTCCGAAAGCGAGCTCACCTTTTTCTGCTAAAGCACGTGCTCCCTTTACATGTTGTAGCATCCAGTTGATCTTAGAAGCTGAAAAATAGGCGTCGATCAGTAGTCCGGTTTTTTCCTGGATAGTTTTTTCATGCCCCTTTTCACTGATTTGTTTGCAATAGTCAGCTGTCCGTCTGTCCTGCCACACGATCGCGTTACAGATCGGCTTGCCGGTTTTTCTGTTCCATACAATAGTTGTCTCGCGTTGGTTGGTTATTCCGATGGCTTTTATCGAGTCCAGCTTAACTTTCGATTTGGCGACAACTTCTGTCATCACGGCGAGCTGTGTCGACCATATTTCTTGAGCATCGTGTTCCACCCATCCCGACTGGGGATAAATCTGTTTAAATTCTTTCTGTGCAATATTTATAGCTTCGCCTTGACGATCGAACAATATAGCCCTGGAGCTGGTCGTACCCTGATCTAGCGATAATATATATTCCTTACTCATTATGTTGGTTTATGATGGTTATGTATTATATTACATAATTACTGACTAATTGTTTGTAATTATTGATTTCGGTTTCTACCCATTCTTCCGATTTGTCCAGGCATTGTGCCATGATACGTGCAACTTTAGGAGCTGCTTCCAAAGATGCCTTTGCATCTAATAATAAGAAACGTATCCGCCGTGCTAAGAAATCTTCCACCTTACGTGCCATCTCTTGCTGACATGCCCATACTACTTCTGCGGCAATGAACTCATACTTATCATGTAGTTTTTCTTTTAGCTCGGGGTTATTTTCGGCCAGTTGTGTAATAGCCTGGACGTCGCTACCGTATACCTGCCAGTGGCCGGGATGTTTTTCTTTCGTAAAGCCGTGTATAGGTAAATCTGTCGTTCTACAGGCTTTAAAAGAGAGATTTCCGGTTTTTATTGCCAGATCGACAGTCTCTTCCGCCATTTTACGATAGGTTGTCCACTTACCGCCCGTAATTGTAATCAAATTTGAATCACTGCTTATTAGTTTATGGTCCCTGGAAATTTCTTTTGTGCTGTTAGCATCACCGCTGGTAGGAGCTGCCAGCGGTCTCAATCCCGCGAAGATGCTTAATACATCGTCTTTTGTAGGTGCATTTTCTAAATATTGATCTGCTGTTTTTAAGATAAAATCAATCTCATTGTCCAATGGCTTAGGTTCTATCTCATGTTGGTCGAGTGGCGTATCTGTGGTGCCAAGCAATACCTTTCCGTGCCAGGGCACGCCAAATAAAACACGGCCATCACTTGTTTCAGGGATCATGAGGGCGTCGTCGTTGCCTAAGAATTTTTTATCGACGACGAGGTGCGTGCCTTGACTGGGGCGTACCAGGTTGCGGTGGGATGGAGTGTCGAGCTTCAAAATATCATCCACAAAAATACCGGTAGCATTGATAACGGTTTTTGCATTGATAGTATAATTCTCTCCGGTTTCCCTGTCGACAAAGGTCAATCCACTAACTTTTTGATTATCGTCTTTTTCAATCTTGATGACTTCCGCATAATTTAACACAGTAGCACCATGTTCTATGGCTGTTTGTGCCAGGTTGACAGCTAGCCGTGCGTCATCAAATTGACCATCGTAATATTGTACACCGCCTATAAGACCTTTGGTCTTAACCTTAGGAAGCTTTTCGACGACCTCCTTCTTACTTAAGAGCGTAGATTTGCCGATGCGGAGCTTACCCGCCAACCAATCGTATGCCTTTAAACCCACAAGAAATTTTAATTGGCCAAATAGGCTATAGGAAGGAATTACAAAACTTTGAACAAATGAAACATGCGGTGCATTCTGAAATATCAGCCCTCTTTCGCGTAACGCAGAATAAACCAGCTTAATATCGCCATTAGCGAGGTAGCGGACTCCTCCATGAACGAGCTTGGTGCTTTTGCTGGATGTACCTTTTGCAAAATCATATTTTTCCAAGAGTATGGTTTTATAACCTCTTGACGCTGCATCTACGGCAATACCTACGCCCGTCGCCCCTCCACCGATTATCGCAATATCCCAATTTTTCTCTACAGTATTAATGGCTTCATTTCTTGTTTGTTTCATTTTGTTTTGTGTGTTTTTTGTTTTATTGACTTTGTAAATATAGATAAATTCGAAGATAAACGAAACTAACTGAAAAAATAATTGATATATTGAATAAGTTTTTTACATTAGATACATGAATAATGTAGAACGACACCAATATATAATCAAGCAAATAAAAAAAAATGGACATGTATCCGTTTTGGACCTGTGTGAAGAATTGGAAGTTTCTTCTGTAACGATACGAAAAGATCTACAGTTTTTAGAAGACTCGGGTTTAGTATACAGAACACATGGCGGTGCTACCGGCCAAAATCCATATCAGACGGATCGCCCGGTATTTGAGAAGGAAAAAATACATGAACAGGAGAAACAGCTTATTGCTAAGGCGGCTTCAAAGCTAATTGCTTCCAACGATTCGATTATCATAGGATCGGGCACGACAACACAGTTTTTAGCCCGGGAGATGAGCCCGTTGGGTGATTTGACGGTCGTCACTTCGGCATTGAATGTAACATTGGAATTGGTAAAGCACCAGAATGTGGAAGTCATACAGCTCGGTGGATCTGTACGTAGATCATCTACATCTGTTACCGGACCTTACGCTAAAGCAGTATTGGACAGTTTTTTTTGCTCAAAATTGTTTCTAGGCGTAGATGGTATAGATATGGATTTCGGTATATCGACAACAAGTGCACAGGAGGCTATGCTGAACCAGAAGATGATAGAAGTCGCACAACAGGTCATTATACTGGCCGATTCGAGCAAATTTGGACGTAAAAGCTTCGGGAAGATTGTAGACTTTTCGAAAATCGATATTATTATCAGCGATGATATCCCTTCTTCATTTCGGGAAATGTTTGAGTCACTTGGGATAGAAACAATTATATGTAAATAGGTGACGATTTCACAATTATTTGTTAAGATATTACCTTTCACGAAGCCGTATAAAAACCTGATTTTTTATACATTGATCCTTACTGTCGTCGGATCACTTGCTGTACAGGTCAATGCCTATATCTTAAAGTATACGGTAGACACGATCAGTGACCTCCTTGTGGACGGCACCCCTTTGGCACGTGGGCTTTATATCCTTGGTTTTATTTCGGCCATTTTGCTGGCAAAAGAGGTGGTCTACGCTTGTATACAATTCGGACAGAAATTCTATGGGGAGAAGCTACGCATCATGATTGCCCGGGATTTCTCACAAGCTATCGTTGATAAGATATTGACGTACCGGATGGCGTTCTATACTTCTACTGATAATGAGTCTGGCAAACTGCAAACCCGTATCGACGCGGGTATCAGCTCGTTGACACGTCTGGTACAAAATTTCTTCATCGATATATTACCACTGTTTGCGAATGCCATAGTGGCGTTGGTATGTATGTTTTTAGCCAATTTTTATGTGGGGCTGGTGGGGTTATTCATCGTGCCTGTCTATTTCTATGTCTCCCAGTTGCAGGCGACAAGATTGTCTGGCTTTCGAAGAAACATGCGTAGCTTTCGGGAGAATAAAAGTAATCAAATCATCAATCTGATTGACTCGATCATGGTTATCAAATCTTTCGTGCGGGAGGATATCGAAGCCGAGCGGCATAGAAATATCCAGTATGATATGACTGAAAACCAGATGCAGACGCGAAAGACCAGCTTTATCTTTTATAGCATTAAGAGCTTCATCGAGCAGATTGGCGTGGTGATCGTCATTATTCTTACGGCGTATTTTGTGTTGAATGAACAGATGACTTTGGGGGCTATTATGTTTCACATTATGTTATTCAACAATGTTTCAGCACCAATCCGGCAGCTGCACCGGATTTATGACGAGGTGAATGATGCCCTTATTTATTCAGAGAGCTTTTTCGGCATTCTGGAGGCCGATGATGCTTATGAACAAAGTGGAAAATATATTCCTACGACACTGCGTGGAGAGATACAGTTGCAGGATGTGGAGTTTGAATATCCCAATGGCACGAAAGCTTTGCATCATGTTTCGATGACGGTAAAACCCAATCAGATTACAGCCTTGGTCGGTCTTAGCGGTGCGGGAAAGAGTACGATCATTAATCTGTTAGACAAGTTCTACCTGCCGACTTCCGGTCGTATTTTGCTGGACGGAATAGATTTGAGGGAATATGATACCGATTTTTTGAGAAGAAATATAGGTCTTGTGTTGCAAAGAAATCATATTTTCAAAGGGTCTATTCAGGAAAATATCCGGTATGGACGAGTGGATGCGACGGAAGAAGAAATTATCGAGGCGGCAAAAAAGGCATTTATTCATGAACAAATTCTGGAGTTGCCGAAAGGATATGATTCAGAAGCACATCTATTATCCGGGGGGCAACAGCAACGAATAGCTATTGCAAGGATGTTTTTGAAAAATCCACCTATCATCTTTTTAGATGAACCCACAGCTAACTTAGACGCTATCGCGACGGAACAGATCAAGAAAAGTCTGGATGCTATTAAGGTAGGACGTACGGTCGTCATCGTGTCGCATTCTATTTCACAGATTATCGATGCTGCTCATATTATTGTCATGGAGAAGGGGAAGGTCGTAGAAGATGGCACACATGATACCTTGTATAAAAGGAGAGGGGTATACTACCGGATATTTAGTGCTATGGCAAATAGCTTGAATATTCAAAAGATAACAGATAGTATACGGAATTACTAATCTGAAGATAAAGTTGTGCCAAGTGTCTTCAAAATTGCACTGGCCTTGAGCAGGCACTCTTCATACTCTTTTTCACCTTGAGCGTCGATGGTGATCGCTCCTCCGGTATGAAAGGAGAGATAAGCTTTTGCCCGGTTGTATAAAATAGTCCGTATCACCACGTTAAAATCAAAGTCACCATCCGGTGCAAAATAACCTACCGTACCGGCATACACACCGCGGCGACTATGTTCATATTGGTCACATAATGCCATGGCACTTATCTTTGGTGCTCCTGTCATCGATCCGGGAGGGAATATATTTTTAATCGCTTCTATATCACCTATTTCAGGGCTTTTTGTGCAAGTAATCGTAGAAACCAGCTGGTGTACCTGTTTATAGCTTTTCACCTCTAGTTTACGCTCCGCGGCGACAGTTCCGGGCTTTGCACTACGCGTCATATCGTTGCGCACCAGATCGACGATCATCACATTCTCGGCGACTTCTTTGGGGTTGGTCCGCAGGGCCTCACGTATGGCCTGATCTTCGACCTGGGAGTGACCACGAGGAGCGGTTCCTTTGATCGGTTGAGATATTAAAGTTTCGCCCCGCTTTGCCAGAAAACGTTCAGGGGATGCCGACAGTATGTATTTGTCGCCGAGCTTGAAGAAGGTTGAAAATGGGGTAGGAGATATTGCATTGAGCGAAAGGTAGGTTTGCGCCGGATCAATCACAGCTTGGTCTGCATAAAACTCCTGGCAAAGATTGACTTCATAGATATCTCCACGTTGGATATGTTTTTTTAGCTGTTCAAAGGCATACATATAGTCTGCCTTGGACATCTTTTTCGTGATTTTGAGTGATGATGGCGCTGCAGAAGGAACGATTGCCGTGTGTATGATCTGTGCAAATACCTCTGCGGGATTTGGAGCATCGATGTCTACCGTATGCTTAGCTATCTTAATAACGATCTGGGGAATAAAAAAATGGGTGTCGGGAAACTCCAGAACGTTAGGAAACGAAGTCGATAGATCTTCGGTTTCGTTTTTAAGATCATAGCTAAAAAAGCCAAACATCCAGGTCTGCGGATATTTGGCTTTAAAGTCTTCAAGCTTGTCGAATGTATGCGGCCCTGTATGGATAAAACTAGCTATAGCCCCTACAGCTAGAAGGGTATCTATTGAGCCATATTCGTCGGTATACCCATTGGAATGAAGAAGGCAGACCTGTTCAAACTGCTGTGCCCACGCCAATGCCTGCTGCTCAAATATCGATTGTTCAACTTCAAATATGGCTGTAGCCATGCTTTATGAATTCAGCTCAATAGTTTGAGTACGGTCCGGCCCTACCGATAAAAACCGGATAGGTACTTCCAACGCTTTTTCTAAATAAGCAATATAATTCTTCAATGCTGTAGGAATTTCATCCGGATGACGAATGCCTGTCAAATCCTGTTTCCATCCTTCCAGCTCTTCGAGGATAGGTTCCGGTTTGATCGTGTTGATATCATAAGGCATGTAATCGATAACTTCGCCGTTATATTTATAGTGTGTACATGCATAGATCTTGTCGAAAGTATCCAATACATCTGCCTTCATCATAATAAGCTCTGTCACGCCATTCAGCATGATTGCGTACTTTAATGCCGGGAGATCGATCCATCCTGTACGACGGGCGCGACCTGTTGTTGCACCAAATTCGTGTCCCAGCTGACGAAGCTTTTCGCCGGTTTCATTTTCGAGTTCGGTAGGGAACGGACCTCCGCCTACGCGTGTACAATAGGCTTTAAAGATACCGAATACCTTTCCGATTTTATTCGGAGCGATACCAAGCCCGGTACAAGCACCTGCTGTAGTTGTATTTGAAGAAGTTACAAAAGGATAAGAACCAAAGTCTATATCGAGCAATGTTCCCTGTGCACCTTCGGCCAATACTTTTTTCCCTTGCTTCAGGTATTGATTGACCAGGTGTTCCGAGTCGACATGAGGAATAGTTTTAATAAAATCTATTGCGGCAAGAAAAGCCTCTTCGCGTTCCTTAAAGTCTGGAATTTCCCCATAATGTGCCAGTATATTGAGATGTTTCTCTTTCAGCTTTTCATAGCGTTCTTTAAAATCAGGTAAGGTCGTGTCGCCAACGCGAAGACCGTTACGTCCTGTCTTATCCATATAAGTAGGGCCGATACCTTTTAAAGTCGATCCAATCTTGCTGGAGCCCATTTTTGATTCGGACGCAGCATCCAGCAACTGATGTGTAGGTAATATCAGGTGTGCTTTACGTGCCAGTACCAATTTTCCTGCACCTACCGGATCAAATCCAGCAGCTCTCAGGTTGTCGAGTTCTCTTTTAATGATGATGGGATCGATGACGACACCATTTCCGATAAGATTTAATGTTTCAGGATTGAAGATCCCTGAAGGAATGGTATTTAATACGAATTTTTTGTTATCAAACTCTAAGGTGTGTCCTGCATTGGGACCTCCCTGAAAGCGAGCGATTAAATCGTATTGAGGACATAGTACATCGACAATCTTTCCTTTACCCTCGTCGCCCCATTGTAGGCCCAGTAGCACATCTACTTGCATAGCTTTTTGTTTGTTGTTGAAAAATGATTAAAAAATAAATGTTCGGAAAATAGATGCTGCTATTTTCCGAACAAATTTAGTATTTAAAAAATTGTAATGGGAATTAATTTGAAATTACTTCTTTCCTCAATTTGGCTTTTTCCTCACTGGATTTCTGGACTTGACAGTGCTGGCAAATCCCGTAAAGGTTAAGAGAATGGTGTTTGATGTCGAATTTCAATAGATCGCCGATCATGGTCTGTATCTGGTGGATGCGGGGATCGCAAAACTCGACAACCTTATTGCATTCGATACAGATGACATGATCATGTTGTTTGTAGCCATATGATTTCTCGAATTGGGCCATATTCCGGCCAAACTGGTGTTTCGTCACCAGATCGCACGATACCAACAGCTCTAAAGTGTTATATACCGTAGCACGGCTTACGCGGTACTTTTTGTTTTTCATGTGGATATACAAAGACTCCACATCAAAGTGGTCATTCCGCGAATAAATCTCTTCGAGAATAGCATAACGCTCGGGCGTTTTCCTTAGATTTTTATTTTCTAAGTATGCTTCAAAGATTTTTTTGACCGTTTCGTAATTTTCAGCTTGATTCATGTTATCCTTTTGCTTACGACAAATTTACCAATTTCTATTGTTATTTCGTAGTCATATTT